>NZ_SJUS01000021.1:0-57814 GCF_004337085.1 Exiguobacterium sp. SH5S13
AATCATAAAAAATCCCTCACTTCGGATCATGTCTCACACTCCATTTTCAGGTTGTCAGAATCATTATCCGTTAATTTGAGGGATTTTTAATACGTTGATATAAGGGATTTTAACAGCGTTGATTACAATAGGGAAGCAGACAGCCGATACACTTCTTTATAAAAGCGGTCCACATCTTACTCACGGCCATTCCCGTGAACGCAATCATTTTATGAATGCGAAAAGCGTACCGAGTCAATGCTCGGCACGCCATGCTCATTTCGTCACATCAATCGTGTATTCATAACGGTCCTCTGCAAGTTGCGCATAGTCCGCATCGAACGGTCCATCGACGACAAGTTTCAATTCGGTCAACTCTTCCGGCAGCGCCTTGACGAAGAAGAGCACGTTCCCTTCTTTCTTCACTTTGCCGAGGAACTCGCCACCGACGTCATCCGAGAACCACATGTCGGCCGTCACTTGCTCCCCTGTGTTCGTGACGAGCGTCGCTTGGTTCGGATGGAAACTGACTGTATCGTCGACCGTGTTTTCAACGATGGCGTTGACGGCGACGACCGTCACTTCGTCTTGGCCGTCGAACGAATCACGATACGCTTCTGCGACTTGGAGCCGTGATGTCTGCACTTTATCGATGGTAAACGTCAGGGAAGCGATCGTCTCTTGAATGTCGAGCGCTTTGTTCTTCATGTAGATCGTGTTCGTCCCGAGCTCACTGTCTTGCACTTCAGCCTCATCTTTCGTTTCCACTTCTTGTTGTGCAGCGGATTCTTTCGCTTCTTCTGCTACCGCGACTTCTTCTGTATCGGTTGCCGTCGTTTTCAATTCATCCGCCTCTCCGCAGCCGACGAGTAGCGCGAGTGGCAAGGCAAATAGGAATCCGTATCGTTTCATGTTCATTCAAAATCTCTCCTTTTCAATTGACGAGTTGTGGTTGATACAACGAGCATAACGGATTCATCCACCTGACCGGGGCAATAAAAAGTAACAGGTTCATACCCCATCACAATAAAAAACAAGGCTCGCGATTGAGCCTTGTTCGGTCTTGACATCTATCCTCTGGCTTTTAAGTCTTCCTCTTCATACGGGTCAGGATTCTCCTCGATCGGCGCGTCGTCTTCGACGTACGCTTCGAGTTTCGGGTCCCGTTCCACGTATTCATCGTACGCCCCTTCTGGACCGTAGACGAAGTAACGACGATCTTTCGATGACTTAGGTTTTACCTTTTTCTCACTCATCTCGTTTCCCTCCTCTTTCCAGAACAGAAGCAACGGGTATAGTGGTATTTACCCGATATTACAACAAAACAGACATGGACGCATCCTCGTCATTCGTTGAAACGTTTATGCGACTTTTTCCGTATAAAGAGAAACAATAAAACGAAGGGGCTGGACGTATGTTATTCAAAACAGGACTGATTCGAGGAAGTGGACTGTTTGCGGGCTTTCTCATCCTTGCACTATGGCAGAACTTGAATGGTGATGACAGTGCGGCTCGCAGTTTTCTGTTTTATGGAGTCATCGCCTTTTTCCTCGGACTGACGAGTGTCATCTACCAAATCCAAGATTGGCGCTTCTCGAAACAGATTCTCGCCCATTATGGTGCGATGCATGTGACCGTATTACCGACTACCTTGTTGAGCGGCTTCTATCCGTTAAACTCACTTCAAGACTTACTTCACGTCTACATACAGTTCAATTTGACAGGGTTCATCTTATTTACCACCACGTTCTTCATCTCAAAATTACTAAGGTACCGAAAGCCAGTCAAAATAGACTGAACACAAAACGAGCCTGGGGCATCCCCAAGCTCGTTTATGTCTGCTGGTCGAATAGTCCAGAAAAGTTCGAGTCGACGTCCTCGTACGGGTCGACGTACGACTTGACCGTCTTCCGCTCTTGACGCGTCGTCCCGAGCGTCATCCCGAGCCGTTGATGCTCGGCCTCGATTAGCCGGGCGATCTTTTGACTGTCGTCGACGAGCTGACGGATGACCGTCTGATCGGCCGCTGCTAAGTCGGGACCATGCGCCGACAGCAGCTGTTCGCGGTCGTCGAGCAGTTCATGTATCTGATCCATCCACGTGTCGTACGTCGGCTCTTCCGGCACTTGCGCGAGCAGATCTTTCAGCCGTTGCGTTTTGAGAATGATCTCATCGATCGGCCTCATTCTTGTTTCGCGAGTTTCATCGCTTCCTTCCACGTATCGCGGAGTTCAGTCGTGAAGTCGAGCACCTCGTCGAGGATCATCGTGTCGTTCTTGACGTTCGCATCGACGAGACGGCGCCATAAGTACTCGTAGAGCGAGTCCAAGTTCGCCGAGATGGCGATATCTTTATTTAAAGTTAGACGAAGCTCTTGGAAGATCGCTTGCGTCTTTTGGATATTCGTGTTCTTCAAGTCAGGATTACCTTGCTCGAGCGCGAGTTTGGCGAGACGCGTGAACTTGAGCGCCCCGTCATACAGCATGAGCGTGAGTTCCTGTGAATTCGCGGTCGTTACCGCACTGTTTTGATATGCTGCATATGGGTTGGCTACCATTTAAATTCCTCCTCTTACATGCCTCCGCCTAAGAACTGTTGCAGTGATGCTGCTTGCGAGTTTGCCTGGTTCATCGCCGTCTCCATTGCTGTAAAGCGACGGTAGTATGCGTTCTCTTTACCAACTAATAAATCATTTAATCGTCTAATTCGAGTATCTATTTCTGTCATTTCACGACCCATCGAGTAGGTAGGGGCTCCGGAACCATCGGCTCCAGCGATACGTGTAATGGAAGAACGTGAACCGGTAGCGGCATCACGAATTTTTAAAAGTAACCCGTTTTCAGTGTTTGTGAATAATTGATATACCTGCTCAGGGTCTTTCTCGATGGCGGCCTTGAGCTTTTCTTCATTCAGCTCGATTTTCCCGCCGTTTGTGAAGTCAGCACCGGTCGAAAGACCAATTTGGAACAGTTGTTTCATTTCGATATCGTTTGTCGAAGCAGTCGTGCTTGACCATTTACCTCGCAACGCATCCATCGCACTGCGAACGATCGTATCGCCACGCAGCATACCACTCATCGCTTTTTCTTCCCATTTCTTGATTTCATCATCAGATAATTCATCGCGTTGGGCTTGTGTGAGCGGTGTGAATGAACGGAAGCGATCTTCTTTGACTTTCTTATTCATCAGATCAATCGTCTCGTTATATTTGTCGACGAAGCCTTTGATATTTTCAAAGATTTTTTGCGTGTCGGTGGCAGCAGACAATGTGACCGGATTACCGGCCGCAAAAGATGACTTTAGCGTAACGGTCATATTATCAATCGTGACTGTATTCGAACTTTGTGTCATCGGAATTCCGTTGACCACAAAGCTAGCGTCTCCACCTGTTTGCGGAAGAGCTACCGGATCTATCTTAAAAGCAGCTTTTGTTGTGGCATCAAATTCAATGATTGATTTTTCGCCAGTCTGTTTTTGAGTGAGTGATAGCTTTCCAGAAATCGGTTCGAAGAAAGCAGAAATCCCAGAGTCTTTTCCGTTTAAGGCAGTGACCAAGTTTTCCATCGTTGCGTCTTCTGCCACTTTGATTGTTTTGAAGTCTCCACCCTCGACAGAGCGGATTTGGATTTGGTAGCCAGATGTATAGGTGGCTGTCGTACCTGTAGGGACATCCGATCCGTCGTTCATCGTAACTTTCCCGGTCGCCTCATCGTAAGTGTAACTATTCACGTCAATTGGATTGTTCGTCGCATCTTTTAACGCAACGGCTTCTCCCGTTCTCGGTTTCGGGGAGAGCGTCCATTCTTTTGTAGCCGTACTTAATTTAATTTCTTGTATCGCAGATTGTAAATTCATGTCTGCCACTTTTGTTGCCTTCGTTACCTTAACTCCGTTTTTATCAACAGGTTCCACGACTTGAGTAGCCGCGGTCGCAAGCTGGCTTACTGATTCAATTCGAATCGCTGTGTTCCCGCTTGACGGCCCTGCTACGACTGAGACGCGTGATTCGTCAGATGAGCTAGACGTCTTCGCATAGAAGTTACGGCTGAACATGAGATCGACCGCACTATTACGGAGTGTCATGAGCGATCGGTTAATTTCACGGTATGCATCGCGTTTCCATTCAGTCGCTTGCTTTTTTTGTTCGAGTTTGTCGACCGGTGCCCGTTCGACTTGCATTAATTGCTTAATAATTGTATCCGTATCGATTCCACTGGCGAGTCCGCCAAACCGGATGGGTGATGTCATAGTTTTCCTCCTTTAAACGCGTTCATCGAACAATCGATTGAATTCCAGAAAAGCTGCAAAAAAATCGAGCGATTTTTTACTGGGAATTTCTCTAATCACTTCGTTATTAGTATCTACAATTTGAATGTAGTAATCATTTAACTTCTCGTGTTTAACGAACTTTAATCCAGTTCGTTGCAAATCTAATGATTGGTTAGCTTTCTCAATGGCTGTTTCTAGTTTTGTAACATGCTGAGGAGTTGGCAAAACTACAATCCCCTCATCAGCTAAACGTTTTTGAGAACCCTCAGTGAACATGTTTTTTGTTTGTTCATACGGTAGCACTGAAGATGGCAAATGAAGGCGAATTTCCGAAATCGTAGAGCTCATTTAAATACTCCCCTTTACTATATTCATTACTAGTATCGGCATTAACTACAAAACTCTTAACTTATTGATCAAGTCTTTTTGTAGCATGTACAAGTCAAAGTTTTTCAAAACAAGCTTAAAAAATGGAAACAATCGTTTCATGATTGCTTCCATTTTTTGAACTATACAATTAGGTTTCTTGGTTTCAATTGATAATTTGGATAGTTTTCTTTACGTACTTTTTCCCATTTTTGACGGTGATAACAGATGATCCAATACTTGCACTAGACGGAACCGATAAAATACCGTTGGTATTTACTATTACTCTATTAGGAACCGAGCTTAAATAAGTGGTACCAGTTGATCCTAAAGTTAAATCTTCAGTTCTTAATAAGTAGACACCTTCTACAGAGAGGGAATAAGTTTCTCCTCTTCTAAGATAAATCGCAAAATCAGTTACCAATAATTCTTGCAATACATTGTAAGGGTTCTCTGAAACAGTCACAGTAATTTTGTAGCTCATAACCCCATTTTTCACGGTAATGATTGCTGTTCCGTACGACGCTCCCATCGGGACCGTCAACAGCCCCTCGGCGTCCACGCTCACACGGCTCGGCACAGAGCTCACGTATGTCGTCCCCTCCGCACTCGATGTGATGTCTTTTTGGCCCGTCGGGTACGTGCCCGTCACTTCGAGCTGGTGCGTCGCACCTCGTTCAAGCGACGTCCCTGGTCCCGTCACTTCGATTCCACCGAGCACCTTGCTCGTGTCTTCCGCGACCGTCACCGTCAGCTTTTGGACGAACGTCCCGTTCTTCACCGTGATCGTCGCATCTCCGTACACCGCTCCCACCGGGACCGTCAAAAGCCCCTCGGCGTCCACGCTCACGCGGCTCGGCACGGTGCTCACGTATGTCGTCCCCTCTGTGCTCGATGTGATGTCTTTCTGCCCTGCCGGGTATGCACCCGTCACTTCGAGCTGGTGCGTCGCACCTCGTTCAAGCGACGTCCCTGGTCCCGTCACTTCGATCCCACCGAGCACCTTGCTCGTGTCTTCCGCGACCGTCACCGTCAGCTTTTGGACGAACGTCCCGTTCTTCACCGTGATCGTCGCATCTCCGTACACCGCTCCCACCGGGACCGTCAAAAGCCCCTCGGCGTCCACGCTCACGCGGCTCGGCACGGTGCTCACGTATGTCGTCCCCTCTGTGCTCGATGTGATGTCTTTCTGCCCTGCCGGGTATGCACCCGTCACTTCGAGCTGGTGCGTCGCACCTCGTTCAAGCGACGTCCCTGGTCCCGTCACTTCGATCCCACCGAGCACCTTGCTCGTGTCTTCCGCGACCGTCACCGCCAGCTTTTGGACGAACGTCCCGTTCTTCACCGTGATTGTCGCATCTCCATACGTCGCTCCTGCAGGTATTGTCAACAGCCCCTCGGCGTCCACGCTCACTCGGCTCGGTACGGAACTTACGTATGTCGTCCCTTCCTTACTCGATGTGATGTTTTTCTGATACGTTGGGTAAGTTCCCATTACCTCGAGCTGATATGTATCTTCATGATACATTATAGAATCTGGACCTACTGCTTCAATCCCAAACATTACATTGCTTAAATCCTCTATTACTTTGACTAAAACTTTCGAAAAGTTTGCGCCATTTTTCACTGTAATTGTAGAGTAACCATAGGAAGCATCTAAAGGTACCTTAATCAATCCATTTTCATCAACTGCAACTCTACTCGCTATTGAACTGGTGTAAGTAGTATTTAAAGAATTAGTAATATTTTCTGAAGATCCATCTGAAAATAACGCTCTACTATTAATTTGAATATTGGTGCCTCTATATAATTCAATTTCTGAAGGAGAACTAATGATTTCCTCTATTTTTGGCGGCCCGTCTAGTTTTATTTCAACTGTAGTTTTCAAATCTTTATAGTGTACTTCTAATTTTGTTGTTAAAATTGCATCTGTTAAATTCTTTACTAATCCATTAGAGTCTACAGAAACCAACTGGGGATATTCATTTACATATGTTACTCCATTACCCGCCCCACTAATATCGTAAAGATTACCATCAATTTCAGCTGAAATACTTAAACGGTGTGCTGAACCTTTCGGAAGTGATAGATTTGATGGAGAGACTATTAGTCGATTGTTTTTAGAAAACTCTCCTGGTATTAAAACTTTGATTTGCTTATAAAAAGCCCCGTGTTTTACATCAATATAATATTCTCCAGGAATAATATCTGAACTTGCAACAATAGTACCATCCATTTCCACTCTTAACTTTTCAGTGTTAGAGTAGTATGTCGTTCCAGTTGATGTAGCACTAACATCCTTATAATTACCGTCAGAATATGTAAGTTTTGTCTTAAGAGACTTACGCTCTCCTGGTACTAACTCAATTTTTGTGAAGTTTGTATCAATTCCAAATGGCACTACCGGTTCAATAGTTATTAGACCTCTCACGGTAAAACTATATGCGCTAAAATCTTTGCTAATAGGAGCATATGGCGCTATTGCAGAATTATAAATGGATGAGGAATTAGAATTTCTATCGCCTACGCTAATATATTCAAGTTCCCATTTTCCTAATTGGTCATATTGGTCAATTGGAATTTCGGCGAAGTATTTCCCATCTATCCCTTTAACAAACGGCACGCTAAATCGGCTCTTATTAGGGCGAAGATAGCCCACAGATGCATACGATACCCCAGAAAGATTATCAGAAAAAGTAGCTCCCAATCTAAATATTGCTTTTTTTGAAGAAACCTGAATAAGTGATCTTTCCAAAGTGTCCAAAGAAGGTAAGACAAAATCCGGCGTTGTTCCAACTACATTAAATCTATCATTTTCGAATGTAAATTCTTTTTCTTGATTTAATCCTAATCTGCTATTGTAGGCAGTGATATTGTTGAATCCATCAAACATTGTAATAGACTCTACTACCCACTCTCCGAGAGACCCATATTGACTCACATGAAATTTACCACTATGAATTTGGGTGGTAGGGTTGTACGTTAAGCTTGTAGAATAAGTCCTTCCACTACTTGACCTCACTCTTACACTGACGCTACTATCATCTAAATTATCATCTGAAACCTTCACCGTGAAAGTAGCAGGCTCTAATGGAGAAGCGGTATTATCCTCGGAAAATGTACTTATCGCCATAGACTGTAGTACTGGAGGTTCACTCGTTGGTTGCTCCTCAGTTCCTGAAACCAGGTAAATAATTGACGAAAAGTCAAATACTTGAGAATAGCCTGTGTCCATAGAATAATACGTAGTATTATTTTCCTTTTTGTCTGTTACATTTACACTATATAATTTCCATTCTCCAGATTTTCCGTATTTATTAACAGAGAATGTGCCTTCAAATAAATCGTCAGCTAAAGTCTTAATGGGAACTAACACTAAAGCTCCCGATTCATGTTGGAAATAAACATAAACACTTTTTACTCCTGATAAATCATCAGTTATTTTTATTCTAAACGTTTGTGATTGTGTTGGTGATACCTCCTTTTCAACTGATGGCATCAATTCCTTAATTAGTGGAGGTGTGGTATCTGGTGTTGGATCTTCGATAATTATATCCATTGCTTGAACTATCGGCGAAAATATCATTAAAAAAACTAATAACAAGGATAAAACTTTTTTAATTTGGCCACTCATAACATCAAACTCCTTAATTTGTAATTTTATAATTTAATAAAGAATTATATTCCATTAGTAGTATCGGATGGTAATGAAAAAAATTAAGAAAAAAGTCACTATTTCTAAAAAAGAAATAGTGACTTTTTTCTTAATAGTTAACTTTGAAGATTAACGTAAGAGTTGGAGCACTGCTTGAGGTTGCTGATTAGATTGCGACATCATAGCTTGCGCAGCTTGGTTGAGGATGTTATTTTTTGTAAAGTTCATCATCTCTTTCGCCATATCTACATCACGGATACGTGATTCAGCAGCTTGAAGGTTCTCAGCTGAAGTGCTCAAGTTGTTGATAGTGTGCTCAAGACGGTTTTGTGTTGCACCTAAAAGCGAACGTCCTTTTGAAACTGTTTCGATTTGAGTCGAAATCGTATCGATCAATGCAGTAGCAGCTACTGTGTCAGCTACACTTGTAGCATCAAGAGTCCCTACAGCAGTTTCGATATCAGTCAAATCAATCCCGGCAGTTGTGAAATCTACGGCCATCGTCTGATCTGTGTTAGCACCGACCTGGAAAGTAACTGTACCTGCGTTACCCGCAGTTCCATTTAAAAGATTCTGTTCGTTAAATTCTGTGTTGTCTTTGATACGTGTAATTTCTTTTCCAAGTTCAGTCAATTCATCGCCAATTGCTCCGCGGTCTACTGCAACGTTCGTGTCGTTTGATGCTTGAACAGCAAGTTCACGCATACGTTGAAGGATTGAGTGAGTTTCATTCAACCCGCCTTCAGCTGTTTGAATCATCGAGATACCATCTTGTGCGTTTTTCGAAGCCATATCAAGACCGCGAATTTGTCCACGCATTTTTTCAGAGATTGCAAGACCAGCAGCATCGTCACCAGCACGGTTGATGCGAAGACCTGAAGACAATTTCTCCATTGCTTTGCCTGTTTGTGCTGTGTTGAATGACATGTTACGGTGTGCGTTCATCGAGTTAAGGTTGTGGTTAATAATCATTGTAATTTCCCTCCATAGGTTTAAGTTTTTTCTGCTCTTCCAAATCCGTTTGTCCGAGCATACAAGGTTTAGGCCGGCCCCTCACCTTGTATTAGTTGGTAACGTTTTTGCGTTTCCATACTCTATATCGGAGTCATCTCGATTCTGTTTAGTCTTTTTCAAAAAAAGTTACACATTTTGACTACTGCTCTTCAATTTGAATAGAAAAACGACCCATCACTGGGCCGATCTTCTTCACTAAAAATCCATTTGCGCCATTCTTCAAGTCCTCATTTTTGTAATAACCGAATTTCATTTTCCAATAAATCTATTTTCACTTGATAAGATTGTTCCAATACATCCATTCTCTCATTCATATCCTCCTCTAAACGTCTAACTTTTGTATGGAGGCTACTTACCAATTGTCTTAACTTGGTTACTTCTTCAGAATTTGAAGTCGATGAACTGCTATAAGACGACGTGTTGAGATTATTGAAATGTTGTAGAAGATTTGCATAGTGATTGTCTTGCTGTGCGCGAAGTTCTTCAGAATTTGCTTGATTACCTTCACTTAATATTTTTTCGATTCTATTTTCCAAAGTAGTCATATCTGTTTTTTTATTCGCTTGCATCGTCTTTTGAACCTGTTTTATGTGATTTGATAGCTGTTGCTCAATCGTATTTTCAAGACGTAGAACAACTTCAGCAGAATTAAAGTTCTTTATTTCTTGAAATTTAGCCTGAGCATCTTTAGACAAATCAGAAAGGCTCCTCATATCAATCGTTTCATCAATTGAAACGACTGTTTCTTGGAAATCCTTCATAACTTGAGCAAAATTATCAATCGTATTTTCAAGCACTTTAGACTGTTCTGAAGTCTCTAAGAATCTTTCTAATAATACATCCATTGCTTTGTTATCAGTTGTGGCACTCATATTTTTAACCTCACTATTTTACTGGTTTCCCGACTTGATCTGACTAGTTTTTTTGATGTGTCCAACAACTTGTTGAAGCGCATTTCTGTTGGTAATAGCATTAAGTTGGCATACCTTGAAATCAATTCGGTTTCGCCCAACTCATTCAAAAAAACTAGAGGATTTCCAACGAGACTGCGCAACTCCTCATTGATTAGCGTTAAATTCTTTTCTTGGTCTATACTTAGTATTGCTTTCAGCAAAAATAATTCATCTTTGGCACGCTTTAAATAAGGTATAGCCTGTTCATGTTCTTCGTGCGTAACTAGCGCTCTTCCACATGTTAGATAATCCTTTGTTCTTTGGCATTCTTCCTTAATGTTACAACGCACTATTCCTCTAATCGCTTCCACTGACAGTACTGTATTTTGAATTAAACGATACGTCGCTATTGCTTGAGCATAGTTTTCATTAGTTTCCAACTGTATGGCACTCTTTAATAAATCACTTGAAGATGATTGTTGGGCAAGATCAAGTGCATCTTCATCAAATTCTGTCATAATCTCCATATGTTCAGATAGCCATCTTTCTAAATCAGGAGACAGATTTTCCTCTACCATCCCTAAAACATCCCGCGCTCTCGTAATTGCCACATATACAATATTAAAATAATAACGATAAAGTTCTGTATTTAATTTGAGCTTATGATCTTTTTTTAAGAATATATTTCTCCATTCTTCTACATAACTTGAAAATACGTTATAAGTGATTACATGTTTATTTTCAATCCCTTTTGCTTCAGATACTGTCAGTACACGAGATTCCAAGTCGGGAAATTGAACCAATAATTTTTCTTTGTTTTGTTCATTAACCACAATGACATATACATAGTCCTTATCTTTTATATGCTGAAAGAGATTATCCACCTCCCCTTTAAAAAGATATGGAGGTTTTGTGGGTCTACGCTGTGGTACTTCAATGTAATCCCACTCGTGGTTAGTCGAAAATAACTCTCTACGAAATTGAGAAAGTTCGTTGGCAAAGTTAACAATACTTTCGCTCGATCGATAATTACGATCCAGTATTTTATCTTCAATCAAATCGTTCCCACTGACAAATCGATAAAGACTTTGTATTCGGCCTACGTTAAAGTAAGTGGGATTAATTGTTTGATGCAAATCTCCACAAACAAATAAATTGTCAGTAGAGTATATCTGTTGTAACAAATAATAAAATTGAAGTTCCGTTAAGTCTTGAACTTCATCAATCAATATATAATTGAATGGCGCCACGCTGCTCTCTAATACCGCTCTAATTAATGCTCCTTCCTCAAAATAATCTGATTTATTTAAATGGGTTGTATAGATATCAAATTTTTCAAATATGGTAATAGCTTTTTTTCTTTCCTCGAGTGTAAATATACTGTCACGATTTTTTAATTGAAAATATTTTTCTGCATTCAGTGATGGTGTGCCAACTAGATTGGCATTCAGAGAAATAATCATTTGTTCTTTAAATTTATTCAAAAAAATTGGTTCATGTTGCAATCTCTTTTGGATATTCACAAATTCTGAACGGAGCGTAAAAGTTTTTTCTTTCTCGGAAAAGCTGATTAATGACTCATTCTCTAGTTGTTTTAATAGGTCATAGCCTTCTTGAATGATTGGAATTTCTAATTCATATTGCCATCTTGTCCCAAGTGAACCTTGTAGAATCCCTCTTCGCTCTTTCCATAGGGCAGGTAAATCTAATTTTGGTAAGTTCTTCTGTTTGATGTACCATTCTTTAAACATTTCAAATGTAATAATTCTGGTTTTATCGCTGTGTGTTTTTTCAATGTATTCTTCCACCGTAAAAAAATTGACTCGTTTTTTTAATTCTTGTTCGTTGAGTAACGACATCTTAGTTGCTATTTTCATAAATAGAGCTTCAGTTTGCTGCTTCAGTTTAGATGAATAAGTAAAATGCGCAATTTTAGTAGATTCTCCATCCATACTATTTAATAATTGGAGAATCCGATAAATACTAAGCGTTGTTTTTCCGCTCCCGGCAGATCCGAAAATGAATTGCGTTTTTTGCTCACTTTGCACAATATCTTTCTGTCTTTCATCTAAACAGTAAAATACAGCTTCGTCCCCAAAAATATCCAACAATTCTTTTGAATCTATTTCAAAATTCTTAATAAATGAATGCGATGTAGACAAAGAATAATTTACTAAGTAACTCGGAAGATTCGGTTTTAAAATTTCAACAGGTAAAACTGATACATTTAAATGTGCTTGATTAGAAAGATTTTTTGCTTTAGCCACGCGAATTTGAGTATCATGCGTACAATATTCCAACAAAACTAAAGAATTTTGGTCTTCTTCATGAAATTGTGAATATAAATCTTCAGAACGAGCGCATAAGATGCGATCTCCACTATTAACTCTAAATTTGTAAATAACTTTGTCTAGTGCTTGGACTTTTTTAAAATCAAGACCTGCAGGTAATTTGTTAAAGTTAAAATCTTCTTTATGTAGCGATTCGAGCAAATAGCTGATTCGTTTGTTTACTTCTTCTCTTTTTTCAATCGGAACGGTTTTATAAAATTTTTCTTCAATAAATAATTTCATATTACTGACCCCTCAGTCTAATTAACACTGTATTCACCATATCACTAATTATGTTACAAAAAAATACATTAAAACCAAAAGAAGGTATAAAATCCTTTAAGGATTTTATACCTTCAAATAGCTTTTACACTTCCACTTTCACTTGCTCAGTCTCATTCTGCAAACTCTCGGCAACACGGACGAGCTCCGTCATCGCACCGTTCACTTCGCCGAGGCTCGCCGCCTGTTGGCTCGCCGCCGACGTGACTTCCGTCGCGTAGCGTGACGCCTCTTCGACCATACCGACGATGCCGGCCGAGTTCGTGACGACCGAGTCGATCTGTCCGCGTGACTCATCCAACAGTGCATCGACCGAATGGACGTGGCTGTACACTTCGTTCGCCGAACTGTGGATCGTCGCGAACGCACCGCCTGCCTTCTCGACGAGCCCGACACCCGTCTCGACTTCCGCTTTCACGTTCGCCATCGATGACGACGTGTCGCCGACCAAACGTTTGACGTCGACGATCAAATCTGTGATCTCTTGCGTCGAGTTCGCCGTCTGTTCGGCGAGCTTTTTGACTTCTGCCGCGACGACCGCGAAACCGCGTCCGTGCTCACCGGCCCGCGCCGCCTCGATCGACGCGTTAAGCGCGAGCAAGTTCGTCTGCGCCGAGATGTCGCTGATGACGTCCGTGATGCGCGAGATCTCACCTGTCTTCTCCGTCAATTGACTATTGAGTGTCGACGACTGTTCGACTTTCCCAGCGATCGCATGCATCGCATCGACCGACGACGAGGCCAAACCTTTCCCGCTCTCGGCTTCTTGTTGCATCTCGCTCGCCGATTCGAGCGCCGAACCCATCTCTTTACGGATGTTCTCCATCGTCCGGGCGACGGCACCGAGCAGGTCCATCGAGCTGTACGTCGCGTTGACGTTATCCTCGAGCATCTTGTTCAAGGCGTTCATCGCCGAGCGGATGCTTTCGCCGGCCGTGTTGCCTTCTTGGACCGCTGCCGCAATCTCTTGCGCGGAACCCGTCAATTGGTCCGCTGTATAGCGCATGTTCGTCCCTTGTTCCCGCAAGTGTTCGACCATGTTGTCCATCGACAGAAGCAGACGCCCCATCTCCGAACGGTCGCTCGTCGTCTCACTCGCGAACACGACCGTCAAGTCGCCGTTGCCGACCTCGACTGCCTTGTCTGACGCTAACTCGATCGCTTTAAGCGGGCGACGGGCGATCAAGTAAATGACGACCCCACCTAGTACTGAAATGAGCAAGGCCACAGCCGTCCCGACGAGCATGACCTGACCCTTAGCTAGTTCAAGCTCAGTTAATTGAAGCGTGATGAACCCGACCGCGCCGCCTGTAATGAAGGACGTGACCAAAATCCAGGCGAGCAGTTGAGTCGTAAAGTTTTTAAATACGTTCACTATGAGTTCCTCCTCTGTTTGACACTCTCACGGCTGAAGCCGCTAGCTCACACCTTAAGGGTGAGTGGGATTCTGAAATGCTTGTGCGAACGCAGTCCATTTCTGTTTTGTTCAAGCCTTCAGATGAGGGTGTGCCATCACCCCTCCTGAGACAGACCCTATAGGTTCTCAGGCTGATGGACTGTGACCATCCACCACAGATGCGTATCGAATGTTCATCGCACCGACCACATCTCGATGTTTTGTGAACCCGCACGCACACGTATACGTCCGGTCTTTCGCCTTGTTCCGTTCGCCGCAAGAAGGACATGTCTGCGAGGTGTATGCCGGGTCGACGTACTCGACCTTGATGCCTTCGAGCTTTGCTTTGTACATGATGAACGTGGCCAGGCGATAGAACGACCAGGTGTGCAGGTTCTTGTTGTGTTTACGGCTTGTTCTTGCCGTCTGCCGGATGTTCGCTAATTTTTCTAAGCGAATGACAGAGGTTTTGTTTTCCTTTGCGAAGTCGACAATCTTGCGGCTGACCTTGTGATCTTTATCTTTCATCCAACGTTGTTCTTTGTTGTTCAGACTCTTGATCACATTTGGTTTCTTTTTCTGGCCTAATTCTTTCCGTTTCGTCCGGAACTGGCGCTTCACGTACTTGTTCTGTCGACCATTGCCAAAGAACTTGGTCTTCCCCCCTTCCGCGACGGCGACGGCGGGCACCTTCAGCCCGAGGTCGACGCCCAGCACTCTCGTGCCCGTCTTCTCGATCGTGTCGATGGTGACGGCGATCTGGGCAATCCATTTGTTCGATTTCATCGTGATCCGGAGCGTCCCGAGCTTGTGCGCGAGGAGCTCGGCGTTCCGGTTGTCTGGGTCGACCATGTCCGCTTGGATTGCGGCCTTCGCCACTTTCCCGTCGATGATGACTGGGAACGCGATTGACTCGAAGTCGAACGAGTAGTTCTGGTTGTTCCAGGTGCAATACGGCTTCTTCAGGAACGGGACGACCCGGAAGTCCTTCTTCTTCGCCTTCCTGAACACGCTCTTCGCATCCTGGATGGCCTGGTTCTTCACGGCGCTCGGCAGGTCCGCCACGACATGCCTGCTTGTCAGGTCGAGCATCGTCTGGGCCGCGACCATGTCGGACACGATCCGGTTGACGGTCGCGATATACGTCCTCGACATCGCCTCGAAGGTGGCCTGTTGCGCTTTGGTCGGATGCAGCTTGATGTTCACGGTCAACGTCTGGGACATCGTTTTACCCCCTCGTCTTCTGTTGGTCGATGTATTGTCGGATCAACTCATTAGACACGTTTTCAGCGGTGGAGACAAAGAACGATCTCGTCCATAAGCTCGTGAGATGCTGGAGATAAGGGAACTCCTCCCGTAGTCGTTTCGAGGTGACGCCCTTGATTCGGGCCATGATGTCCGACGGGCTGATGGACGGCAACGCCGACAAGAACATCTGCGTGTTGTCGCGGTCGCACTCGATCGCGATGACCAGGATATCAAGTTCTTCACAGACGTCTCGAACGATTTCCTTGAAGCGTTTCTCGAACACCTCGTCATCGAACAGTTTCCGACGATACCTCGGACAAAAGACGAAGTGATAATGGATCATAGATGTGGTGGTTTTAGTTTTTCTGTAGTTGTTCATGATTCAATTGTATCATTAATTATCATGAACCGATACAATTTGTTGTCTAAAAGTCGACATAAAATGGTTAATTTCTGAAGCCCCATCAATCAGGGCTCCGAAATCAAGCTCACTTTCATCCCACGACTAAAGGGATGGGCTTTCTCGTTCGTAAATTCTGTAATTCATCACCTACTATATCGTCCACTTGGAAGCTTTTGTATAGCGTTTTCACTTGAAGTTTTGGTCAATGAAAAAAACGCCCTCGAATTCGAGAGCGTCCGTTAAAAGCGGTCGTCTTCTTTTATCACATGTGTCCGTTCACGGGTCGTCGTGAGCGCATCGATCGCAAGAGCAATCGCCGCCACCCAGTGCAACATCATGCCAACGAACGGGATGAAGCCGAGCACCGACGCCGTAATCCCGACGATCGGGCCGAACGAGACTTTGTTCAGCCGCGATACCGACAGGATCAACACGACGATGTGAAACACGAGCATGAATCCGAGCGGTGAATAACCCATACTGATGATGAACAGTCCACCGAGTAGCGGGATGCCGAGCAACGCCTCAAACGCGGCACCTAACCATTTCAAATTCCGAACCATCGTCTCCACCTCACAGTTCTAGTAAGTAAAACTCATAGCCGCCGTTCTCAGCGAATCCGGCCCGCTTGTAAATCTCGAGTGCGGCCTTGTTTTCGGTCTCGACATCGAGTTCGAGCTTCGTGCGGCCCATACGGAACAGCTGTTGGACCATCTGCTTCAGCATCTTCGTGCCGTAGCCTTGGCCTTGTTCGCTCGCCCGCACGCCGAACGCGTGGATGCTCGCGGCATCGTCACCTGACAACAGCGCGCGGATGACACCGACGGGACGCCCTTCAACTTCACCGATGTACGTCACGCGGTCCGGCGTGTCGATTTGGCTGTAGATGTTCTCGGTCACGTCGACCGGGTCACCGAACGCCTCACTGAGCGTCTCGATGATGACGGGACGGTCAGCGTCCGTCGCCTCACGGAGCGACACTTCGTTCGGTTTCAAGAACAACTCGGCTTTCTTCAAGACGAGGTTGTACTCCGAGAACTGATACGCCGCGCCAAGGTGGTCGACGACCGCCTTACCCGACTTCGACTTGCGGTCGATGACGAACGTGAACGCCTCGCAACCGTTCTCTTTCGCGTCGCGTTTCGCTGCATCTAGGAGCGCCGTGAAGACGCCTTGCTTGCGGTAGTCCGGATGGACGAGCGCATTGACCTCATACTCGTTCGGGAGATACGGGAACAACATCAAATAACCGATCAACGTCTCACCGTCATAGACGGCGTAGTCGTTCTGTCCGACCGCGACGTGACCGATTTTCACGTCGATCGCGTCATGCGCGTTGACCGCTCCTTCGAGCGCTAAAACCTGTTCTGCCTGTCTTGCTTCTTCTACTGTCCAATTCATACGAATCACCTCAACTGTATTGTAGCATAATCGAAAAAGCCCGCCGAAGCGGGCTGACTCATAACGTACGGAACTCGAGCTCCGGGAGCGTCTCAAGTAACTCCGCGATCTCATCCGTATGCGCCTCGGCGCCTGGGACGGCCTCGGTCGGCTCGACCCAGAAGAACGTCTTGTCGCTCGCGCCGAGATAGTTGCCGTAACCGATTTCGGTCGCGAACGCCTCTTCCGAGAGTTCACGGTCGATCAAGTCAAGGTGGAACAACAGTTGGTCGTCCCCGTCCTCGACGTTATAGTAGAGGTCGAACGTGCCGTAGCTATTTTTATCGCCGATATCGACGACGTCTTGTGCTTTTTCGATATAGACGTCACCGCGCTCGATCGCCTCGGCGATCTTCGACGGGAGAATGATCTCGTAGCCGAGGTCGCGGTCACGGATCGTCTGTGACGTATCATCGGTCCGTCCGCGTGACGAGACGACACCGACCGTTGCGACGAGGGCACCGGTCACGCCAAGCGCGACGGCCCATTTTACTGTTTTATTCATGTTGAACTCACTCCTCTTTGATGACTGCCATGAGACGATTATCGCACAAATTAACGTCAAATCATTAAATATTCTGAAAAAACTTTTTAGGATGCGTTGACGCCCGTCCGCCAATCCCATACGATAAAGATATCGTATTAGAGAAAAGAGGAACTGACATGTCAAACGAATCCCAATTGTCGCGCGCACAGCTCGACGCGCTCTTAAAAAACGTCTTCGCCCTGCAAATCCCGGTCATCGAAAAGTTCATGACGGATCTGTTTAAAAAATACGTCTCGACGGCGTCCACGTTCAAGCAAGACATGGACACGATGAAAGCGAGCGAGTGGCACCAACAATTCTTCGGTCAGAAGGCGATGCCGCACTTGTTCATCGAGAACCTTGGCTTCGGTGCTTCGTTCCGTCACCAGGAACAAGAAAAAGTCGTCAAGATCCCGGATAACATGACGGTCGTCAAACCGGACTCAGACAACCAGATCGAGGAGATTCTCCAAAACCTCGACAAGACGCTCGCGTCGATGGAAGTCAAAAACAAAGGACTCGTCAAAAAGTTCTATAAAGAGACGCTCGAACTTATCTGTCAGCTCGGCAGCCGTACCGGCATGATGGACGAGTTTTATGAGCAGGTCAAAGGCAGTTTGACGAAATCTTGATAAAACATCCACGTCCGCGGACGTGGATGTTTTTCAATACCCGCCTCTAGGCTCGAACACGGCCAAGCGCTCGACTTTGGCCAAGACCGGTCGCGCCCGCTCGATCAGCGTCTTCGTCGTCTCAAGCGAGAGCGATTGCTGATGGGCGTCTACACTTTCCCACACTTCGTAGACGAGAATCGAATCGTCATCGAGTGAGACGTTCACCCGGTACATAGCGCACGTCGACTCTTGTTTCATCGCCTCGGCCGCCTCGAGCAAGATCGCGAGCAACGTGTCACGCTCACCCGGAATAGCGGTCAACTTGCCGAAAAATCCATATGGACGCATGAGATCTCTCCTTCCTGATTCTCGACTTGTTCCATAATTTGTGTCAGATTTCCTGCCTCGACCGTAAAATCCGTTGTGAGGTTTGCTATACTAAAACAAAAAGGAAAGGGGCGATACGCGATGCAGCGTCCACCGATGCCTTCCCCCACCCCGGAGGAAGTGCTCCGCTTAAAGCGGGAACATAACCCGATCAAACCGACCGAGCTCTTCGCAAAAGCGCTGCTCCTCTTGATCGGCGCCTTCATTTTCGCCATCGGACTCGAGGCGTTCCTCGTCCCGAACCAGATCATCGACGGCGGCATCGTCGGCGTCTCGATCATCGTCTCTTATCTGACGGAAACAAAGATCGCCATCTGGCTCGTCTTATTCAATTTGCCGTTCATTTACTTCGGCTACCGCCAGATCGGGAAGACGTTCGCCGTCGTCACGCTCGTCGCCATCTTACTCATGTCCGGCTTCACGATCCTGTTACACTCGATCGAACCGTTCACGGACGATCTGCTCCTCTCGACCGTGTTCGGCGGCTTCTTGCTCGGCGCCGGGATCGGGCTCGTCATCCGGGCCGGCGGTTCGCTCGACGGGACCGAGATTTTGGCCGTGTCGTTCACGGACCGGCTCCCGTTCTCGGTCGGCGAGATCGTCATGTTCTTCAACATCTTCATCCTCGGCACGGCCGGTTTCGTCTTCAGCTGGGACCGGGCCATGTACTCGCTCATCACCTATTTCGTCGCCTTCAAGACGATCGATATCGTGTTAGAAGGACTCGATCAATCGAAAGCGGCGTGGATCATCACGACGTCGCCGGACGACGTCGGTCAAGCCATCATGGACCGACTCGGCCGCGGTGTGACGTACCTTCACGGCGAAGGCGCCTACACCGGTGACGGCAAAAAAGTCGTCTTCACCGTCATCAGCCGTCTAGAGGAGACGAAACTGAAAGACATCCTCGACGACTATGACGAGAAGGCGTTCCTCGCCATCGGTAACATCCACGACGTCCGGGGCGGACAGTTCAAAAAGAAAAATATTCACTAAAAAGGTCGGCCCCGGGGCCGACCTTTCGCGTTATCCTAACCGTGCCTGATCGCGTCCGCTCATCTTCGCCGCGTAAAGCGCCGCATCGGCCCGCTCGAACACAAGCATGCTCGGTTCGGCGTCGGCGACCGACGCCCCGATCGAGATCGTCATCGGGATCGTTTCCCCTTCAAACGTGAACGGTGTCTCACGGACGACATCGACGACCGCGTCGGCAAGCGCCACGACGGCCTCTCCTGCACCTTCGACGACCATCAAAAATTCTTCACCGCCGTACCGGCCGACAAATCCCCCATCCGGGCAGTTCAGGCGTAACGTCTCACCGATTTGACGCAACGCCTCGTCGCCGGCACGATGGCCATATGTATCGTTCAATTGCTTGAAATGGTCGACATCGATGACGAAGAGTGCCCACGGTCGACCGGACAGTTCCACCTCGCTCAACCGTTCGAGCGTCATGTAGCGGTTCGGGAGTCCCGTCAACTCGTCGACCGTCGCCCGATGGGTATGCAGACGGAACATCCAAAGGTGGGTCTCCAACTTCTTGGCGCCCCAGTAGCACATCCAAGCCCCGAGCGATGTCATCAGGAAATACGGGATGAACACGTCAATAAACGTATCGAGCGAGACGTTGCCGACGACGCGGACGAAGACGAGCGCCATGCCGATCGCGATGTACACCGTGAACGAATGACCTCGGCGCACCGATTGGCGACCGAGCCCGACGGCAATCACCCAAAAAATGCCTATCATGACGAAGGCGTTCATGATGACCGCACTGAATCCCTCTGTCATCAACATGGCCGCGACAGATGTGATGATGGCGACGGTCACCCCGACCGGACCGGCGAATGCCGCCGCGAGTGCGAACGGGATGATCCGCAGGTCGATTTTGGCCCCGTCGACGACGATTGAGTTGATCGTCAGCAACACAGCGATCAGTCCGTTCGACAGCCCGAACCAGATGCGGATCGAGATGGGTGATGACACTTGAATCGGCAAAACGTCACGCATCACATAAAACGTCAACGAAATGAGCAAATAGATGATGCTGATATTGATGAAAAAAATATTTACAACCTGACCCAATCGACCCAATCCTTTCCCCATTCTTCCTATCTACCCTATCGTACCAGTGTGACACGTGTCAGCCTATCTAAAAATTCTGCCAGCTAAAAAGCCGAAAGCTCACGCTTCCGACTTGTTCTTGAGCATTTGTTTCATCAAGTTGGCACTGTCGCGGGCCGACTCATTCTCGGTTTGCATCTGCACATACACCTCGTGGCGATGGATGTCGATGTGACGCGGGGCGTCGATGCCGAGCTTGACTTGGTCGCCTTCGATGGCGAGCACGGTGAGCGTCACATCGTCACCGATATGGATCGCCTCACCTTGTTTTCGTTTCAATACGAGCATCAGCGCACCTCCGCTTTCTGGCCGCCGAGCGGGTAGCGGGCCGAGTAGGCATCGTCAAGGATGACTTGCTTGCCACGGCGCTCTTTCGTCTCGATGACGATCGGTGCCTTCAAATTGAGCGTCGAGGCGTCGAACGGTTCGCGAAGCGTGACGATGGCGTATACCGAGACGTGCTCGGCCTCACCGATCGCGAGCTGCTCCTTGGTGCCGTCCGTCAGTTCGAACGCATAATCCGCCTTATGCCAAAACGGGTTCGTCACGACGAACGCGCAGGCCGCATCTTCGATTGACTGCAACGACCAGAACGGGAGGTCGTCCCCGTACGGGATGAGGACGAACGTCTTCGAGTCCGGAAAACCGGGCACCTCGCTGACGAACGAAATCGTCTCTTCTTCCTTCACTTCAATCTTGCCAAAATAATCTGTCTCAATGAACATGGATTGTCCTCACTTTCAACGCGTCTCATCATACATGCCACCGACCGGCCACATCTCGAGCGACGCCTCTTGGCGAAGCGAGATGTCCGTCGTCCATGGTGTGAACGAAATCTCGGCCGGGGTAAGCGATACATCTATTTGTGCCGGCGTCAGGTTCCATTCGATTTTGACATCCGCCGGCGTATACGTCAACTTGACGCGGTCGATCGACTTCGGCATATAGCCCATGTCGACGATCGGGTACGGGTCGTTCACTTTACTCGCGGCGATGCTCGGGATCGGGTTGCCGTTCTCGATCCGCATCAGTTGATCGCCTTCCCGGGCCGCCTGACTCGTCGCCTCACGCACGCCTTGTTCGCCGAGCTGGCCGAAGTAGCGGCCGAGTTCGAGCGCGCTTTTCAAGTTGCTCTCACTGCGTGCGACCGATGAGTCGACTTCGAGCGTGCCTTGTCTCGTCTGTTGCGTCATCTCGACCTTGCCTTGCGTCATCGACACGTCGGCCCGCCCTTGTCTCATCTCGAGCACGGGGCGGTTCGACGTCATCTGGATCGCGGCCTGCGTCTGCCGCATCTCAAGTCTCGCCAGGTTCATCCGCGCTTACCGGAGGAAGTCGAGGAGCGTCGGCTGGATGATGCGGGCCCCGGCTGAGAGTGCGGCCCGGTGTACCGTCTCATGTGACTTGAGCTCCATGATGACTTTCTCGATATCGATATCTTCATTGTTCGACATGATCGTCTTGGCGATGATCTCGTGGTCTTGCAGACGATTATCGACGAGTTCGAGGCGGTTGGCGCGAGCCCCGAGTTCGGCCCGCTCCGTGATCAAGCTTTGACCGAGCGTGTCGAGCGTCGCCAGTTCGGCTGATAAATCGGCCCCACCTGTCGTCGCTGTACCAAGCAAGCCACTTAATTTTTGAAGTCCCTCAAACAGCTTTTGTCCAAAGACTGTCTCCGGTTGCATATTCACTTGCATCTTGATCCCTTTCGAGACTTCGAACTCGATTTTGCCGCTCGGGTCAGGATCGCCAGGTATTTCGTTTGCTGTATAAATTTCAGCAATCGTGACCGGATTTAAAGGATCATTCTTTAAATAGCCCTTTAACTTGTCCATATCGATAAGCGGCTGATCCGTCTTCGTCCCGTTATAAATATACTTCTCGCCGGCTTTCGAGTTCGCGAGCGAACCGATATGTTCGACGAGTTGGTCGATCTCACTCTTAATGATCTCGCGTTGCGACGACTCGTACGTGTCGTTCGCCGCTTGCGTCGTCAGTTCACGGATCCGTTTGACGGCTTCCGTCACTTCGTTCAACGTCGAGTCGGTCAAGTCCATCCAGCTCGTCGCTTCGCTGACGTTACGACGGAACTGATCGACTTCGCGCACTTCGGTCCGGTAACGGATGCCTTGCATCGCGACGACCGGGTCCTCGGACGCTTTTTGAATCCGTTTCCCGCTGATCAGTTGTTCCTGGACGCGGGCAAGCGTGTTATAGCTGCTCGATAAATGTTTCAAGTTCGTCTGTGTGAGCATCGTCTGTGTGACACGCATTACTCATTACCTCCCTACGACACCCATGCCGTTAATGATTTTGTCGAGCATCTCGTCGACCGCCGTGATGTTCCGTGCCGCCGCGTTATAGGCGTGCTGGTATTGAATCATCATCGTCATCTCTTCGTCGAGCGACACCGCGCTCACCGATTGACGGCGCTGGTCCGAGCTCGCCATGAGCGCGAACGTGCTCTTGGCGAGACTGCCGCTCTGACTGGCTTCGACCGCCATGTTGCCGATGACGTTCTGATAGTACTTGCCGATCGACGTCTCCGTCGTGACCGATCCGTCGAAGTCGAGCGTCGCCGACTTCAAGTTCGCCAAGGCGAGCGCACCGCTCCCGTCCCCGATGTTGCCGTCCTGTGACGCGGCGATCAAGTCGAGGTTGTTCATGATGGCGTCGCTCACTTTGATCGTGGCGGCGCTAGCCGTCTGTTCGAAGAAGTCCGCCGTCCCGGGGTCGCCGGACGCGTCTTTGTTCATGCTGTGGGCCGTGTTGAACGCCGATGCGAACTTGTTCGCCATCTCGTCCAAATCGGTGAGCATCTTCGCGAACTTACCAGAAACGCCACCGCCCTCGGGCGTCGCATCGCCGTACATCTCGACGAGCGCTTTCCACTTTCCGTTCGGGAGTGTTTCATGAGTCAACTTGACGTCAGGACCAGTCGCAGGTTTTAAGTCAAGACCGTTAAACACGCCGACTTTTCCAGATGCAGTATCCACAAGTGAAACTTTATTCGGGTCTTTCTCCGTGCCTAAATTGATGACGATATCAATCCGCCCTTCGGCCATCCGCTGCGAGTTCCCGCGCGTCTCACCGTTCAAGTAGTCGACCGGTTTGCGCTCGAACTCGACATATTGCGCGAGCTCGTCCATGTAGCGGTCACGTGCGTCATACAGTTCGTTCGGGAGCGCGCCGAGCGGTTCTGCGTCGCCGATTTGGCGGTTGACGTCGCTGATCTTCGTCAACAGGTCGTTCACTTTCTTGATGACGACGTCAGCTTCTGACTTCAAATCGTCTTGGACTTTCGTGAGTGAGGACGACATATAGTTGAACGTCTCGGCGAGCGTCATCGCCCGTTGACGAACAACGCTGCGAGCGCCGGTGTCATCCGGGTTGACCGACAAGTCTTGGAGCGATCCCCAGAACAAGTCGAGCGATTTGGCGAGACCGTTCTCAGAAGGTTCGTTGATGATATCCTCCATCCGGCCGAACGCCGCTTCTTTCGTCGCGTAAAACGAGTTTTTGACCGTCTCGTCACGGTACTGTTGGTCGACCATCAAGTCACGGATGCGGGCGAGCGTCTCGCCGCGGACACCGGTGCCGAACTGTCCGGCCTTCGTTCCGCCGAAGTTGACACTCAGTTGCTCGGTCATGCCGATCGTCAGCCGCTGGCGCGAATAACCCGGGTTCGAGGCGTTGGCGACGTTGTTCCCCGTCGCCTGCAGCGCCCACTGGTGCGTCGTCAAACTGCGTCGCGCCGTCTCTAATCCCATAAATGTTGAGCCCATGAATGTTCCTCCTTATACGTCACGGCTGAACGAGCGTGTCTCGAACGCCTGTTGCCCGTATGTGAAATCGTCTGCTTCTGGCATGAGCATGTCCAAATGCCAATTGATATACCGGAGCGACTGTTCGAGCAACGTCGCGTTCAGTTCATTCTGTCGCTTCAGTTCGAACAGCACCGGTCGTAGCGCTTCCTTCTCTTCATCGTCCAAAACGAGCAAACCTTGAAGTCGTTCCGTCTCTTTTTGTCCGATTTGTCGGACAATCGTCGCTTCTTCTTTAACGAGCGCGCTGAAAGCGGGCATATCACCTTTGATGAGCAGTTGTTCTTTTGCGTAAGCGAGTTCGAGTAAACGTGTATGTAATGTGAGCATAATGGTCTCCTTTTTCCAAAAAAAGAGCTGACTAAAAAGGGGTTCCCTTGTCTAGTCAGCTTCCGTGCCGTGTTATAAGTGCGAAGGCCTCAAGCGGACCTCGCTTCCATTCATCCTTGTAGAAAGCGTTTGGCGATGTCGCGCGCGTCCCGTGTATACGTCCCTGCGTTGATCTCCGCCTTCAAGGCGCTGATCTTCTCAAGACGGTCCGGATTTTTCACCGGTTCTTCAAACCGGGCGCGGGCTTCTGCCGATATCGATATTCGGTCCGTTTGGCGTGTTAGCTCGGGCTTCGTCTCGGCTTGCGTTTTCTTCTCGTAAGTGTTCGGTAAATGTACCCACTTTGCAGAATCGATGCGCATGCGTGTCCCCCCTCTTCTAAGTTGTTAGTCCAAACGATAAGCGCGAGCGCTCGTTTTGGTTACAGTTGCTTGTAAACCTTGTAGTTCTTGCTGCATCTCCGCCTGACAAGCCGAACAAACTTTTCCTTCGTTCGTCGCCTTGCCGCAGCGAACACAAGCGATGCTCATTGCTGGGTTGTCCTTGATGATCAAGCGTCCTTCATGGATATATCGCGTGATATCAAGTTCGGAGACACCTGTCGCTTCGACTAAGGCCCCGATCGTTGTCTGTTTGTTGGCTGGTTCCCGAATGAAGTCCCGAACTTTCAAGAAGTTTTGGAAATCGACTTCACTGCATGACGGACAGTACGGTGAGCGGCTTTGTTTCATAAACAAACGCCCACACATCTGACAAGTTGCTGCTTCCAATGTCATTCACCTCTGCCCTTTATATCGGACGCATTTTTGATTTGTTTAGCGCCCGGAACAGGCAAACCGCAGAAACTTCTGCATAGCCGGCTTTCTTCAGTGTGTACGCTGCTTGGTGGAGCGTCGTGCCGGTCGTATAGACGTCATCGACGAGCACGATTTTCCCATATGTAGTCGCAGCTTGTACAGCAAACGGGTTTGGACGGTGCCGCCTTTCTCCTTTCCCAAATTCACGCTGACTTGAAACCTCTTCTTTTTGAAGGAGTTGTTTTGTCGGTCCGATTGATCGGGCGAGCACGTCCGCCTGGTTGAAGCGACGCCTCAAAAGCCGCTCCTCCCCGAGCGGGATCGGCACATAAATCACGCCCGGCTCACGCACGTTTCGTAACGTGTCCCGAACATGACCGACGAGCGCGACGTCCCCGCCGAACTTGAAGCGATGGAGCCACGTCGCACCGGCCTCGTCGTAAGCGTAGAGGCAACGGACCGTCAAATCGAGACCGAGCGCGAGCCAGCGGACGCAGTCCGGGCACGTCTTCCCGTCTGGGCTCGGGTGACCGCAG
This sequence comes from Exiguobacterium sp. SH5S13, assembly GCF_004337085.1. NCBI lineage: Bacteria > Bacillati > Bacillota > Bacilli > Caryophanales > Exiguobacterium > Exiguobacterium sp. SH5S13. The sequence goes on from NZ_SJUS01000021.1 coordinate 26,414, forward strand.
CGGGGACAGCCCGGCTCGAGCGGGGTCAACATCGTTTCACAGTCCGGACAGACCCAGTCGCATTTCAATAGCGTCGCCGGACTCCACGGCACCGTCATCGGTTGGCGGCAGACGAGGCAGTTCATCGCCGGTTCGCCTCCTCGATCGCGCGGATGGTCCGGTCTTGCCGGAACGTCCGCTCGGTATAGAACAAGACGACGTCCCCGGTCGGCGCGTCAGGCTTCCGTCCGGCCCGACCCGCCATCTGGATGAGGGCGCGCGTCGAGAACAGCCGATGGTCACTGTCGAGGATGGCGACATGGACACCGCGGACGGTCATGCCGCGCTCCCAAATCGACGTCGCGAGCACGATGCCGTTCGTCGACTCTAGCCACATGAGCGCATCCGGTCGCGCGTCGGTGTCGGCCGAGACGGCCCGGTAGTCGAGCCCGGCCGTCTCAAGTAGCTTTCCATAACGGGCAAGGTCCGGTTTCGTCGGGACGAACAACAGGCGCGGCGCCTCATGGCTCCGGCAAAAGTCGAGAATGGCCTCATCGGTCTGTTTGACGAGCCGCGGCACCGGCAAGTCGTGGCCGTGGTAGCGGCGCGACAAGTGAATGCTTGGAAACTGGCGCTGCCAGAGCGTCGGTGTCGCCGTCACGAACAAGAAGACACCTTTCCCGGCGCGCCAGAGCGTCCACCAGAGCGACAAGTCGAAGGCGAACGGGAACGCGTCCGACTCGTCGACGAGGACATAATCGAACACGTCACGCAAATTCACAAGAAGCGGGGCCGTCGCGACGGTGATCATCCCGATCGATTCCTTGTCCCCGCCCCCGTAGCGCCGGGTGACCGGGGTGGTGAAGCTTGCCTCGATCCGGTCGGCCCACTCGATGGCGACGTCACGCCGTGGCGAGACGACGAGAACGCGCTTCCCTTCGTTGACGATGCGGGCAATGACCGGGAACGTCATCTCGGTCTTGCCGGCGCCGCAGACGGCGTGGACGAGACCGGTCTGTCGTTTCTCCCACCACGTGAGCAGTTGCTCGCTGACACGTTGTTGCGCGTCTGCCAGTGCGAACGGCATGACGAGCTCTGTCGACTCAGGTGACGTCATGATATCCCGATCTTCAAGAAAGTCACAGCGGCATACCCGCCCGAGGTGCAAGCAGTTGCGGCAATACTGACATGCCCCGTGATGACAGGTGAACGCGCGGACGTCGGTGCTCAGACAGCGCTGACAGACGCCGAAGCGGATGGCCGGTCTCCCGGTCGGACTGATGATGAGTTGTCCCATACGAATCCCCTTTTTTCCTTGACGGTAGCACGGGCCGTGACGAAGCACGAACTTGCTTGTTCACCGGATGGGATGGTGTTACGACACACAACAAGGCCTGACTCGGATCGAGTCAGGCCTGCGCTTATTTCTGTTTATGGAACATGATCGCCTCGTACGCCCGGAGCGACAGCGTCGTCCCATCAAGTTGTGGCACGTCGTAGTTATGGCTGACGACGTCGGCGCATGTGAACCGTTCCGGGATCTCATACGTCGTCTCGGGCCCATAGAAGTTGGCGACGACGAGTACTTCTTCTTCGTCCGTCTTCCGTGTGTATGCCCAGACGTCTAGGTCCTGTTTCGTCAACAGCGTATAGTCCCCGTCCGTCAACACGTCGAGCTCTTTGCGGAGCGAGATCAAGTTCTTGTAGTGGTAGAACACCGAATCCGGGTCGTCGAGCGCCGTCTCGACGTTGACCTCCGTATAGTTCGGCGCCACGTTGATCCACGGTGTCCCGCTCGTGAAGCCGGCGTGCGGCGTCGCGTCCCACTGCATCGGCGTCCGTGAGTTGTCGCGTGACTTCTGTTTGATGGCGGCCATCATGTCCTCGTGCGACACGCCCTCGGCGCGCTTCAACTTGTAGATGTTGAGCGTCTCGATGTCGCGGTACTCGTCGAGCGAGTCAAACCCTGGGTTCGTCATGCCGATCTCTTCGCCTTGATAGATGTACGGTGTCCCTTGTAGGCCGTGGAGCACGGTCGCGAGCATCTTGGCGCTCTCGACGCGGTGGTCGGTATCGTTGCCGAAGCGGCTGACGACGCGCGGCTGGTCGTGGTTGCACCAGAAGATGGCGTTCCACCCTTTGCCGTGCATCCCTTCCTGCCACGTCGACATGATATCTTTCAGCTGCACGAAATCGAACGGTGCGGCGACGAACTTCTCGCCGTTCGGGTAGTCGACTTTCAAGTGGTGGAAGCTGAACGTCATGCTGAGCTCACGCTCGTCCGGGCTCGAGTAGCGGACGCAATGGTCGAGCGTCGTCGACGACATCTCGCCGACCGTGATGACGTCATGCCCCTCGAACACTTCGCGGTTCATCTCTTTCAAGAACTCATGGATGCGCGGTCCGTCCGTATAAAACTTGCGGCCGTCCGACTCGTCCTCCGGGAAGTCCTGTTGCTTCGAGATCAAGTTGATGACGTCGAGGCGGAACCCTTTAATGCCTTTCTCGCGCCAGAAGCGCATCATCTCGTAGACGTCCTCGCGCATCTGTTCGTTCTCCCAGTTCAAGTCGGCCTGCGTCTCGTCGAACAAGTGGAGGAAATACTGACCGCTCTTCTCGTCGTACTTCCAGGCGTTGCCGCCGAACTTCGACTCCCAGTTCGTCGGTTCATCGCGCCAAATGTAATAGTCCCGGTACCGTTCGTCACCGGCGAGCGATTTTTGGAACCACTCATGCTCGGTCGACGAATGGTTGACGACGATGTCCATCATCAGTCCGATCCCGCGCGCCTCGGCCTCGCGGACGAGCTCGTCCAAATCATCCATCGTCCCGTACGACGGGTCGATTGCGTAATAGTCGCTCACGTCGTACCCGTTATCGTTTTGCGGCGACTTGTACACCGGTGTCATCCAAATATATTCGATACCGAGCTCGGCCAGATAATCGAGTTTCGACGTCACTCCTTTGATCGAGCCGGTAGCGTTACCTTCCGGGCTGTAAAAGCTTTTTGGATAGATTTGATAGACGACTGATTTGCGCCAGTTTGTTTGTGTCATGAACGACAGCTCCTTTTGTAAGAGTTTTCATTTTGATAGGAAAAGGGGAAGAACCTCCGTCCCTCCCCTGGTCTTTCCCCTATTATGCAACTTTGTTTTCTTTGAGTTCGCCTTTTTTCATGTAGCGTTTCGACAAGGCGAACGTGAGCACGAACGGGACGACGATCGCGATGATCATCCCGACGATGAAGAGCAAGATCTTGTCCGTGAAGATCGACAGGAAGCCAGGGAGTCCCCCGACGCCGATCCCGATGGCCTGGACGTCGTTCAGCGTGATGAAGATGGCGGCAGTCGCCGATCCGATCATCGCCGAGTAGAACGGGAATTTGTTCGGTAAGTTCACCCCGAACATGGCCGGCTCGGTGATCCCGAAGTAAGCCGAGATCGCTGACGTCGACGCCATACTCTTTTGTTTGGCGTTGTGCTTGTAGACGAAGAACATAGCGAACGCAGCCGAACCTTGGGCGATGTTCGACAGAGCGAGCATCGGCCAGATGAACGTGCCGCCCGTCTCCGCGATGAGTTGCAAGTCGATCGCGATGAACAAGTGGTGCATCCCCGTGACGACAAGCGGTGCATAGAACAAACCGAACAATAGCGCACCGACAATCGGTACCGCTTCGAACACGTTGACGAGGCTCGTCGCGATGACGTTACCGATTCCACGTGTGACCGGTCCGACGATCGCAAGGGCGAGGAAGCCGGTGACGACGATTGTCGTGATCGGCACGACGAGTAGCTGAATCGCGTTCGGAACATGTTTTTTCAAGAACATTTCAATATGGCTCAAAATGAAGGCCGCGGCCAAAATCGGCAAGATTTGACCTTGATAGCCGACTTTCTCGATTTCGAACAGCCCGAGGATGTCGAACGTCGGGATATCGCCTTCAAGCGCCGCTTGCCCGTAACCCCATGCGTTCAACAAGTCCGGGTGGACGAGCAGTAGACCCATGACGATACCGAGCACTTCGCTGCCGCCAAAACGCTTCGTTGCCGACCAACCGACGAGGGCTGGCAGGAAGATGAACGCCGTGTTCGCCATCATGTTGATGAGGTCCCATAAGCCTTGCAAGTTCGGATACGCCTCGATGAGCGTCGCATCGTCGACGAACAATCCTTCTGAGGCGAGCAAGTTGTTGATCCCCATCAAGAGACCGGCGACGATGATGGCCGGGATGATTGGCATGAACACGTCCGAGAACACTTTGACGAGTTTTTGGAGCGGGTTCATCTTCTTGCCGCCGGACGATTTGACTTCAGCGACCGTTGCCGCCTCGAGCCCGGCGAGTTTGATGAACTCGGCATAGACGCGCTCGACGTCCCCGGCACCGATGACGACTTGGTACACGCCCGAATTCTCGAACGCCCCTTTGACGAGATCGGCTTCTTTTACTTTTGCCTCATTGACGAGCGACTGATCTTTCAGTGAGAGACGGAGTCGCGTGACACAGTGCGCCGCTTTATCGACGTTATCCTTGCCTCCGATGGCTTCTAGGATATCCGCGGCGATTTGACGATAATCTGCCTTCATAAGATAGGCCTCCTTTGTGTGAAAGCGTTTGTTGAGAACGGTTACATATGATTACAAACAAAGTTTAACTTATATAGACGAGTCCTGTCAACAACTTATCTATATAAGTTTATCGTGACGACTGTGTGACAAGCGTTCACTATTTTTGTTCCCTCTCCTCCCGATTCAAAACGACAAAAAGACCCCTTCTTGAAGAAGGAGCCTTAACGACGGGCCACATCGCTGAACTGAAACTTGTCGAGCCGGTGACGGGACTCGGTGTATTCGAACTGCCGGCCCTCGTACAAAAACGTGTCGTTCGTGATGACGATGACATATTCGTAATGACCCAAGTCGAGCCGCGACCGGTCAAGCTCGGTCACGTCCTCGGCCGCGATTTTCCGCTTCGCATAGCTGATCTGTTGCCCGAGCTCGTGCTCGACGTATTGATAGATCGAGTGCTCGGCAATCTGTTTCGTCAGCCCGGGGACGAGGTCTTTGACGAAATAGTTCACGTCTAAAATGACGTTCTCCCCGTCGAAGTTGCGGACCCGTTCGATCCGGTAGACGAGCGTGGCGGGCTCAAGGCCCATCCGCTCGGCGAGCCAACTCGGTGCCTCGATCTCCTCGAACGAGGCGACGCTCGTCTCGATCGAACGTCCGAGCATACTGGCATATATTTCCGAGAAGCTGACGATGCCGTTGAACTGGAACTCGATCTGGTCACGGCGAAGCACGAACACGCCTTTACCGTGATGTTTGCGGACGTAGCCGTGCTCTTGGAGCAGATCGAGCGCCTTACGGACCGTGCCTCGGCTCGCCTCGTATTCATGCATGAGTTCTGTCTCCGACGGCAGTTTCGACTCCGCCTCGTACTCACCCGTTTTCATCCGTTCGGCGAGCCGTTCGTAGATTTGACGATACTTGGCCACAAGCCCACTCCTTTCTTCATCGAAAAAGACGACCATTTGGCCGTCTTCCGTTTATCGTTCGCAGTGATACCACGTGATGCCGATCGCGCCAGGTCCAAGGTGTGTCCCGATGACCGGTCCGAAATGACCGCCCGTGACTTGCGCTTGCGGAAACTTCTGTTTCATCGAGGTGATCTCTTCCGCCTGACGTTCCGGGCAGTTGGCGTGGATGATGCCGATGCAATAGCCGGCGCCGTCACCGACGATCGATTGGTCCATCATCTCTTCGATGCGACGGACCGCCTTCTTGTACGTCCGGATCTTCTCGAACGGGACGATCTGTCTATCCTGAAAATGAAGGACCGGCTTGATCTGCAGGAACGAGCCCACGAGCGCTTGCGCCGCGCTGAGCCGTCCGCCCCGTTGGAGGTGGTCGAGGTCATCGACGACGAAATAGGCACGGATCCGTTCACGCGTCTTCTCGAGATGCTGCATGATCTCCTCGGCCGAGGCCCCAGCGTCACGCATATGGACGGCCTCTTCGACGAGAAACGCCTGAGGCATACACGAGATCTCAGAGTCGAACGTATGCACGTTGACATCGACCATGTTGTTCAAGGCGATCATCGATTGATACGTACCGCTGATCCCGCTCGAGAGCGTGATGGCGACGACGTCGGTCACTTCAGCCGGAAGGCTGTCGATCAGTTCGACCGTCTCCCCGATGATCGGTTGCGATGTCGTCGGCAAATTCCCCGCCTCGATCCGTTCATAAAACGCCTCCGTCGTGATATCGACGGCCTCACGGAAAGATTCTCCGCCGAAGATGACGCTGAGCGGTGCGACGTGGACGTCGTGGCGCTCACAAAAATCGGCCGGCAAATAAGCGGTACTGTCGGTCAAAATCGCTATGTTTCCCATACTATATCCTCACTTTACATCGTTTCGTTTTTCCAATTGAATTAAGATTCCATTCCATATTGTAGCACAAAAGCGATGTATTGCATCGGTCAAGGTCAAATCTCGACCCACCCGCGGCGGATCGCATCGACGACGGCTTGCGTCCGGTCGTTCACTTCCATTTTGCGCAGGACCGATGAGACGTGGTTCTTGACCGTCTTCTCACTGATGAACAGCATGTCGCTAATGTCGCGGTTCGAGCGGCCATCGGCGAGCAAGTGGAGCACTTCGACCTCACGGCGCGACAGCAACCGATAAACGGGATCGTCCATCCGGTTCACGACGTTCCGTTCGGCTTGTTCTCCTTTGAACTGGAGCAGGCGGCGGTAATCCTTCAATACGTTCGTCGTCACTTTCGGATGCAAGTACGCCCCGTCTTTCGCGACCGAACGGACGGCCGAGATGAGTTCGCTTGAAGCTACTTCTTTCAACAAGAAACCTGATGCTCCCGCTTCAAGCGCATGCGTTATGTAAGATTCGTCGTCATGGATCGACAGGATGAGGACCCGCGTGTCCGACGATGCCGCGGTCAACTGTTTCGTCGCCTCGATCCCGTTCAAGTCCGGCATGTTGATGTCGAGGATCATGATTTCCGGTTTCTCCTCTTTGGCGATGCGGATCGCATCAGCACCCGTCCGTCCTTCAGCGATGACGGTGAACTCGTCTTCTAAATCAAAGATCCGCTTCAAGCCCTCTCGAAACAGCTCATGGTCATCGACGATTGCGATGCGGATTGTATTTGTCATTTCCATCGTACACTCCCCTTTATCTGTATTACAAAATCGGGATCGACATGCGGACGACCGTCCCCTTGCCGATTTCCGAATCAATATTGATACTGCCGTTCACAAGCTCGATCCGTTCGCGCATCCCAACGATGCCGAACGACTCTTGCCCGATCATACTCGGCACGAAGCCGACCCCGTGATCGCGCACGTGAATGTGAATCACGTCTAGCGCTTGCTCGACGTTGACGATGATTTCCGTCGTCTTCGAATGCTTGATCGCATTTTGGACCGCCTCTTGGACGAGCCGGAAGACGTTGATCTCGAGTTTTTCCGAGAGACGTGCCCGGTTGCCGCGGTAGTTGAGCCGCGTCTTGATCGCCGTGTACTCTTCCGTCTGATGTAAATAACGCTCGAGCGTCGGCAAGAAGCCAAGGTCGTCAAGCGACATCGGCCGCAGGTCGTAAATCAAGCGGCGCACGTCGACGAGCGCCCCACGAATCAGCCGTTTCAGCTCGTGCAGTTCGGCGAACGCCTCGTCCTTGCCTCTTCGGTCGAACGTCTTCTCGATCAAGTCGGCCCGAATCAAAATATGGGCAAGGGATTGCGCGGGGCCGTCATGCATTTCCCGGGCCAGGTGGCGCCGCTCACGCTCAGCCGCCTCGAAGACGCTGATCGCCATCTCTTGCTTCTTCATCATGTCCGAATACTCTTGCTGCAGGTCGTCGCGTAAAAAGTTGAGGACGACCGTGACGCGGCTGACTAACCGGTCCGCCCGCTCCATCGTATCCTGAAGGACGAGCAACCGCCGCTCGAGGTCGTTTCGGCGCTGCTGGCTCACCATCTCCTCTTTTTGGATGAGGAACCGCTCGAGCTGCATCTGGTTGGCGAGTTCATACGCCTCGCGAATCTCTTGCTCACTATGTATATGGAACTTCTTACTCACTTGAACGAGTTTATTCTTCGCCGCTTTCACTAATAGATCGAGGCGCTCGGACTCTTTAATGTGAAACTCGATCTTTTGCGTCAACTCTTTTAACTCCGTTTGGATCGACGAATACTCATTAGCTGAATTTTCAGTTATACGGACGATCTCCTCTTTACTCTCCGTCACCGTATCAATCATATTTGTTATGATATGCTCTAATGCTGTACGATCGGTAATATGATTCACGATGCCATCCCCTAATAGTTCGGTAGTAAGTCCTCATTTGTTTCTATTATCGACTGTATAAGCGTTCGTTTCCAGTAAGAATCAGAGGCTGTCTTCACAATTCGCCACTTAATCTACAGACGCCTACTCGATTTCAAAAAAAATACATGAAAATAGAAAGGAGAATTTTCAGAAATGTCTACTGAACAAAATTATACTATAAAACAAGACGGAGAATACGAGGTCGTCATACAAAAATCAAAATTTATCGCTCACTTTAAACGCGTCACGACCGAAGCGGAAGCCCAGACGTTCATCCAAACGATCAAAAAAGCGCATTGGAGCGCCAATCATAATTGTTCAGCCTACATCATCGGAGCCCGGAACGAATTCCAAAAAGCGAACGATGACGGCGAGCCGAGCGGGACGGCCGGCCTGCCGATGCTCGAAGTGCTCCGTAAACGCAATTTGAAAGACACGGTCGTCGTCGTCACCCGCTACTTCGGCGGCATCAAGCTCGGCGGCGGCGGACTCATCCGCGCCTACGGCGGGACGGTGAGTGACGGGCTCGATGCGGTCGGGATCGTCGAACGGTTGCCGATGCAACGTCTCACGCTCACGGTCGACTACGGATGGATCGGGAAAGTCGAGAACGAGCTCCGCCAGTCCGCTTATTTGCTTGACGAGATTGTCTATGCCGATACCGTCACGTTCCACATCTCGGTACCGGTCGAAGCGACCGAGGAAGCGCTCGCCTGGCTCGTCGATTTGACGAATGGTCAAGGCGGACTCGAGACCCAGGACGTCCGTATCATCGAACGTGATTTTGTGCGCTAGGTCCCGTATACTAAAAGAAATGACTGAAATGAGGAGACGACATGGAACAAGACTCCCGCAAGAAGCGCTCCGTGTGGAAAATCGGTCTGCTCGTGCTTGGCCTCGTCCTGCTGATCGGCGGTTCGGCCTTCGGCTACTTCGTTTTCAAGGCGAACGAAACGGCAGAGACCACGAACAGCGAACTGACGCGTGGCGACAAATCGGAACGTCGCGACGACACGATCGATTTGACGAAAAATCACTTCTCCGTCCTGCTCGCCGGCGTCGATGGCGGTGCCTCGCTCGAAGAGGGACGGACCGACTCACTGATGGTGGCGACGTTCAACAAGGAATCTCGCCAAGTGACGCTCGTCAGTATCCCCCGCGACGCGTACGTCGATATCGTCACGGAGGACGGCGAGTTCAAGGACAAGATTAACCATGCGTATGCGTACGGCGGCATCGACACGACGATCGCCACGGTCGAGACGCTGTTTGACATCCCGATCGATTATTACGCGACGATCAACTTTGACGGCATCGAAGACCTCGTCGACGCGGTCGGCGGCGTCGAAGTCGACGTGTTGATCCCGATCTCAGGACGGGCCACCGGCAACGTCGAGCTCGAACCGGGCGTCCAGATGCTAGACGGCAAGGAAGCACTCGCCTATGCCCGCATGCGGAAAGACGACCCTGAAGGCGACATCGGCCGGGCCAAGCGCCAACAACAAGTGCTCGAGGCCATCATCAACGAGGCGACGACGATCAATTCGTTCACGAAGCTCAACCGGATCATGACTGCGGTCGGCAATAATATCCGAACGAACATGTCGCTCTCCGAGGCGTCCCAGCTCCAGCCGTATACGAAATCACTCCGCTCGTTCAACCAAGAGACGCTAGAAGGCGGCGACTTGACGATCGGCGGTGTCTACTATTATGAGTTGGACCAGGCGGATTTGAACGATAAGCGGGCACTGTTGAAAACAGAGCTCGGTCTTCCGGTCACGGCCGAGGACAGTGGACCTGACCCAGGCGACGGTTTTAGCGAGACGACGACGTATTGACCTAAAAAAACGACCAAGGACATGGCGTCCTTGGTCGTTTCTATGTGTATATCCAAGTCACGTCTTCGCCCGGCCGAGCAGGCGGCGTGACGTCTGGATGATCGGTTTGTAGTTCGGGTGGATCAACTCCGTCGACTCGACGATCAGTTCGATGACGATCAAGACGATGACGAACGTGATGACGGCACCGACCATCGTCGTCTTCGCGAACAGAATCGAGGCGATGCCGAAGAAGAACGTCATCCCATACATGAGGAGCACCGCTTGGCGCGTCGTGAACCCCATATCGATCAATTGGTGGTGCATGTGTGACTTGTCAGGCGACATCGGCGGGCGCCCTTGGACGAGCCGGCGGACGATCGCGAAGATCGTATCCGAGATCGGCAGTCCGAGCAAGAGGACCGGCACGACGAGCGAGAACAGTGTCACGTTCTTGAAGCCGATCAGCGAGAACACGGCGAGCATGTAGCCGAGGAAGAGCGCACCCGTGTCCCCCATGAATATCTTCGCCGGGTAGAAGTTGTGGACGAGGAACCCGAGCGTGCTCGCGAGCAGCAAGAGCGCCATCATCGTCAAATAGACGTTCCCTTGAATGATGGCCAGAAGCGCGATCGTCCCGAGCGCGATGCTCGAGACCCCGGCGGCGAGACCGTCGAGGCCGTCGATCAAGTTGATCGCGTTCGTGATCCCAATCAACCAGAGACACGTCACCGGGATGCTCCAAGCGCCGAGATAGAGCTGTTGGTCGAACGGCAAGTTGATGAGTTCGATCCGCATCCCGGCGTTCAAGACGACGACCGTCGCGATCATCTGCCCCATCAACTTGATGCGGGCGTTCAACTGGAACCGGTCATCGATCAGGCCGGTCAAGATGATGATGACCGCTCCGATCAAGATGGCCTCGTTATAACGGCTCGTCGGCAACAACAAGGCGTAGCCGATCAGGAAGGCGATGAAGATGGCGAGGCCGCCGATTCGCGGCATCGTCCGTAAATGTACTTTTCGGGCGTTCGGGTGATCGACCGCTCCGATCAGAAAAGCGAACCGGCGAACGAGCGGCGTGATCAAGATGGCCATCACAAAACTGACCAACATGGCAATCCATAACATGGCCAACTTTCCTCTCTCAAAAAAATAGACTCTGGCGAATTATAGCATATTTCCCGTCACCAAAATCGTATCAGAAATGTTACAACAAAAAATCCGACGAGCGGTCTCGTCGGATAAAAGTCAAGCGTGTGCTGGTTCAGTCGTGATTTCTTCAGCTGATGCATATGTATATAGTCCACGCCCGACTTTCTTGATTTCCGGGTTGACCGATTCGATCTTGACCATCAATTGGTAGATGTTGCTAATGTGGTGACGGTAGCGAAGCTCGAGCTCCATCTGGATGTCACGCACACTCATCGTCTGCCGTTCTTTCAAAAGGTCTGTGACCTGATGGACGTAAACCTCGAGCGGATAACGTTGATTGACGCGACGCGGACGCAGCCGTTTTGATGGATCTGTCGACAGCTCTTCTTCCCGTTTGTCCCGGCTCAGTTCAGAAATTAAGTATTCGGCCCGGCGCTGTAATTGACGATACGACTCCTCGATCTCCATCAGTTCCCGATAGATATGTTCGTTGATGTTCGTAGATTCCATACACAATTCCCCTTCTACATCCAATTGAACTTCTCGATTACCTATTTTAAATCAAGATTTTCTAATTATTACTTATTATCTTCTAAAAGTGTAACGGAGGTGTAATGTGTTTGTCATCTGTTTTTGGGCATTTTTGTCTTTTTAGGACTTTTGGCCCACAAAAAAAGATGACGACTGTTCGGGGCAGTCGTCATCTCACGGAAGATGAACGTAGTCTGTCACGCGCCGGCGCGTTCGAGGATGCGTCGGAGCGAAAGTTCATCGGTCGAAGCGACGATGAGGTCTGCATGACCAAGCATCGACTCTTCCCCGACGGCGACAGCAAACATGTTTGCCGCTTTGATTGCAGTCACGCCTGCGGCTGCGTCTTCAACGCCGATGGCATGTTCGGGTTTCACGCCAAGGGCAGAGGCAGCCTTCAAAAACACTTCGGGATGTGGTTTTGAGTCGGCGACAGTTGCTGCATCGACAATGTGATCGAAGTAATGGCGGACACCAAGTGCGTCAACGACCGCGAATGCGTTCTTTGAAGCAGATGCCATTCCGATTTTGAGACCGGCCTCTTTAATTTCATCAAGAAATGAAACGATGCCAGGAAGCAAATCGGCCGAAGAGATATGCTGAATGAGTTCAACGTAATGCTCGTTCTTCTTCTGGGCGAGTTCCGCCTTTTCATCCGGGGTGAAATCGTCCTGTCTTCCGCCGAGCGCAAGGATGCGTTCGAGCGAGTCAGTCCGGCTCACGCCTTTGAGCGTCTCATTGAACTCGCGGTCAAATGGAATGTCGAGCTCTTCTCCGAGTTGTTTCCAAGCGAGGTAATGGTACTCCGCGGTGTCAGTGATGACACCGTCCAAATCAAAAATGACTGCTTCTATCGTCGACATACATGCTTTCCGCCTTTCCTTCAAATGTTTGTGTCCTCAGACTACATTTAGGGAACTTGACAAGTACCCGTTGCACGATTGGTCAATGATGCAAACGGTTGCACTTGTTCGATTTCTATTATATCGGATAACGCCTCATCTATGCAACCGCTTTCGCAGAAAAATAAAAAATAGGAAGAGCGCTTCGCTCCTCCTACCATTTTACAATTGAATACCGACGACTTTCACGTTCACCGCTAGCGGTGTCATCGCGAGCATCGTATCCATGTCTTGGGTGATGCGCTCTTGGACGGCCGTCACCGTCTTGACGATCGATTGACCGTAAGCGATGTAGAGCGACAAGTTGATGATGACGCCTTCCGACGACTCATCGACTTTGACGTGCTTCATGAGCGCACGTTCTGAGAGTTTCGTGTCTTCTTGTGTGAACGACACGTGTTTCGTTTCTTTGACGACGACCGCGGCGATCATCTCGACGACGTGGCGTGAGACGTTGACGTCTCCTTCTGTACTGTTCATTCCATTTTCATATGGCATGCTGTCACTTCCTTAGCTCTAGTTTCGGTTTCCATCTAAAGTGTAGCGGAAAACCGCCGTTTAGAAAAGGGTTTACGATTTTCGGTCTTTCACGTCCTGCGCGCGGCGGACATCGATCTCGACGAGCGGCCTCAACATCCGGACGGCCGGCGGGCTGATGATGAGCAGGACGATGAGGCAGGCGACACCGAACAAGACGAGCAACTGTTGCCATGACGTCGGCATGAATCCGGCCGGCACGAACGCCTTCCAGGCGACGATTAAAAACACATGGACCAAGTAGACGTATAGACTATACTTCCCTGCCCGCGTGAACACGGGCAACTCACGCCCCGGCACGATGAGCGCGAAGCTGACGGCCATGAGCGTCGACACCGTATAGACGATCAAGAAAGCGAACGGACCGCTCCAAATCGCCTCCGGCACCGCCGTCTCGTAGGCGAACCGGAACTTGAACAAGTTGCCGACATGATAGAACGTGCCTTCTTTTTGAAAGCTCATCGAGGCGAGCAGTCCGAGCGTGAGCACGGTGAAGACGACCGCGCCGCCGATTCGGTAGCGATTCCGTTGCTCGGCCCGCTTCGGCAACTCGAAGAAGTTCATCGTGTTGCGCTCACTCATCCAGTTGCCGATCAAGAAGAACGGATAGAACATGATGACTTTCCGGAGCGCGAAGAACCCGGTCGATTCTTCTTGGAAGCCGAACAACAGGGCGAACAACAGCGCATAGAGCACATACCCTTTCAACTGGGTCACGTACGGCGTGATGACGTACCAGATGACGATGGCCATCAAATACCAGAGCGCCCAGTACGGCTTGAGCACGTTCAGTCCCGGGTTCTCGAGCGACAAGAGCGGGACCCCTTCCGTGAAGGCGAACCACGAGCCGAGAATGACTTGCCAGATCACGTAGGCGACGAACAGCTGGATGACACGCAAATAACGGTTCTCCCGGAAGAAGTAACCGCTCAGCATAATGAATAACGGCATATGAAACGTATATAAGAACAAATAAACCCACTTCGGCAGTAAATCGTCGTAGGCACCGCGCACATCGGTCAGCAAGTGACCGAAGACGACGAGCAAGACGAGTACGCCTTTAATATTGTCGTACCAATGATTTCGCATAGCGTCCCCTCTAGTTCTCCTGTTGCTTTTCCTCTTTGATGTTGGCGTATCGCTTCTGAGCGACGACCCGGATTTCAGCCGTTCCCTGCACCGATCATGTTTCGTTCAGTTGGCGTTTCTTTCGCTCCCACCACTTGAGCAGGACCGCCTTGTCCTCAGCCGGGACGTGCTCGAACAAATGATCGACTTCTTCGGTCAGTCCGAAGACGACGAGCTCGGGTTCTGTTTGTAACGTTTTCATCAGCTTATCGAATTCGGTGAAATAAGCGTTCAACTCACCCGGCGCGACCGAATGAATCACATCGGCCTGCCTTTCCACATATTCGACGAAATAGTTTAGATAAAAGACCCGCACAACGTTTGTCGCAACCGGGTCGGTGAATGCGGTCGCCTCTTTGACAAACTTCGCCCCTTCCCGTAATTGAGTGAATTTGAATAGATTCCGCGGATTCGGCTCGGCTAGCTTTTGGATGGCATCGACGAGTCGGTGGACCTCTTCTTGTTCGAACCCTTCGTTGAAGTATCGGTTCAACGTCGTCTTCACATCGTTGTGCTGTTTATACAAGCCGACGACGAGCTCAATCAACTCATCTTGAGTGAAACGCTTCAACTCGGCACGCAGTTCGCCGACTTTTAGCTTCTTCATCTGACCACCCACTTCATTTTTTTCCTTTCCCATCATAGCCGATTTTTACGAGCGATGAAATTACGATTCAACAAAAAAATGATGACGTCATTGTCATCATTCCCCGTATCTGCCGCTTGCAAGCCGAATCGTTAACAAATCTTCATGCGCGAGCAGGTTTTGCGCGTATTCAAATGGACGAGAGTGGGTAGAGTATAGTATAGTGGTTTTACTAAATAATCAGAATATTCTAATAAAGGAGGTGTGGAGAATGGCTTCTGTCATCCGTAACCGTCATCACGTGGTCCATGACCCGAAACGTTCGTTCTCTAACTTTGGATTTTGGTGGAGTATCGGCGCGTTTACGATCGGTTTATTCATCATCGCTTTCGAACCGCTCCGTGAACGGTTCAACGCCTTACATCCGGTCGCTTCAGTCTTGTTCCTGATTGGCATCTCGTTCGTGGCCGGTGTCGTCATGAAGCTCGCCCGTGACGTCTGGTGGCTCAACTACCTGCTCGAGCGCACGTCGAACCGGTACATGTATGTCGGGGCGGACACACTCCGGAGCTGGCAATACACGCTCGACTCGATCTGGTTGTTGACCCGCACCTCACAAAAAAAGCTCGGCCGACTGTACATCCAAATCGACCGAACCGTTCGTGCTGAAGAAGCGAAACGTATGTTCGCCGCCTATTTGATTGATCGTGGCGTCCTCGTCGTCTACTCGAGATCGTCCAAACCGAAGAAAATGGCCTGACCGTTTCAATCGATTAACGGCACAACCCATGCCCGAGCTGCTTCGACTTCCTCCATTCGCAGCTCGTGCCCGCCCCCGTGATAGAAGAGCTCGACGTCCGCTCCGGCTTCCCGTAGCGTCGACGTCAGCTCTTCTGTTTCTTGTTTCGGACAAATCGGGTCACGCTCGCCGGCCGAGATGAACACGGTCGCACCCGTCAAGTAAGGGAGCGTGAGCGAGCGGTCCGGTACCATCGGATGGAACAAGAGCGACGCCTTGAACGCGTTGTCCCGGTATAAGGCCGATCCGATCAAGTTGGCACCGTTCGAGTAGCCGAGCGGGATCATCTTGTCGCGGGCAACGCCGTATTTAGCTGCCGCCTCGTCAAGAAACGTGAGGAAGCGCTCCGTCTGTTTCTTCAAATCTTCAAGGTCTAACACGCCTTCCGCATGACGGCGGAAGAACCGGGACATGCCGTTCTCGAGGACGTCGCCCCGGAGCGTGAGAATGTTCACTTCAGTTGATAGTTCACGGGCGAGCGGGATCAAGTCCTGCTCCGTCCCGCCTGTACCGTGCAACAAGACGAGCGTCGTCTCGGTCGTGCCTTTAATGAATTGATGAATCATATTCTGTCTCCTCTCGGGATTGTGATGATGGGTAGCGTTCGTGTGATCTTGTCGCGGTCGACTTCGAGCCAGTCCGGCAGCTTCAATACGCTGCCGAGTCCGTCGATCGTTTCATCAACGAGGAACCCGGGTGCGTCGGTCGCGAGCTCGTGCAAGATGCGTCCTTCGTCATGGAAGTAGACCGAGCGGAAGTAGTGCCGCTCTCTCACCTCGGTCGGACGGAGGCCGAGGTCAAAGATCGCGTCTTGCCACGTCGTATACTCGTCGCCGTCCGCGATGCGCCAGGCGATATGGTGGACCGTCCCCGCACCGGGCACGCCGTTCGGGAGGACGGCCTTTTTGACGTCGATGACGTTGCCGTAATCGGCCGAAGCGATGAGTCGGACCCATTCCGAGTCTTCCCCCGTCTTCGTGAAGCCAAACAGCTCGGTCAATAACCGCACCGTCGCCTCCGGGTCTTTCGACAAGAGCGTCGCCCCGGCGAACCCGGTGATCGCTTCTTGTTTCGTGATACCTGACACGAGCCAGTCCGTCTGTTTCGTGCTCGCCCGCGCGACGAGCTCGACGACGAGTCCGTCCGGGTCTTCGAACAACAGTGACGGCTCGCCGAACCGTTCGGTCGCGACCGTCGCGACACCGTGCGCTTGCAGGCGACTCTCCCAAAACAAGAGGCTGCCAACTGGTACGAGATACGCGGTGACACCGACCTGCCCGCTGCCGACGCTGCCTTTCCCGATACCCGGGATCGGGAAGAACGTGATGACCGTCCCCGGCGTCCCGGTTTCATCCCCAAAGTAAAAGTGGTACGTACCCGGGTCGTCGAAGTTGACCGTCTGCTTGATGAAGCGGATACCGAGGACGTTGCCGTAAAAATCTAATGTGCGTTGCGGGTCTTTCACCATCGCCGAGATGTGATGGATACCTGCTGAGTGCGTCGTCATGACGTATCCCCCTTTTTCATTATCTTGATTTCAAGATAAATCATTTCCGATAAAAAGTGAAACTTTTTGCTCACAATGCCGTACGCTAGGAGTAGACACCTAAATAGGGAGGACTTACATATGACTTTACAAATTGATCGTGTATCGAAGCAGTTCGGGGAGTTCACGGCCGTCGACGACTTGAGCTTTCACGTCCCTAGTGGCGAGATGTACGGCCTGCTTGGGGCGAACGGTGCCGGCAAGACGACGACGTTCCGGATGATCTTAGACATTTTAAAGCCGACTGACGGCACGATTCGCTGGGACGGACGCAACGTCGACCACCGCATCGTCGGCTATTTGCCGGAAGAGCGCGGCCTGTATCCAAAGTCGCCCGTCCGCGACCAGCTCGTCTTTCTCGCCAGCCTGAAAGGCATGAAGTCAACTGAGGCGAAACGTGCCGTCAAGTCGTGGCTCGAACGACTCGAGATCCCGCAGTACGAATTGATGCGTGTCGAACAGCTGTCAAAAGGAAACCAGCAAAAGATTCAGTTGATCGCGGCGCTGCTCCACAACCCAGAACTGCTCATTTTAGACGAGCCGTTCAGCGGCCTCGATCCCGTCAACGTCGAGATCTTGAAGCGTGAAGTGCTCGCCCTGCGCGACGAAGGGACGACGATCGTCTTCTCGAGTCACCGGATGGAGCACGTCGAAGAGCTGTGCCAACATATCGGCATCTTGAAAGGCGGCCGCGCCGTCGTCAGCGGCGATGTCCCGACAATCAAGTCGCATTACGCCGAGCCCGTGCTCTTCATCGAGACCGATCGCGTCGACGTCCTCACGGCACTCCCGATCGTCAAAGCGGTCGAACCTCATCGCGACGGTCACCTCGTCCGGCTCGACTCGTTCGAAGGCAGCGACGCGGTGCTCGGCGCCCTCGTGCAAGCAGATGCTTCCGTCAAGACGTTCATGCGCCAACCCGTCTCGCTCAACGACATCTTCATCAAGGAGGTAGGCAGCCATGTTTCATAACTTCAAACCATTGTACGCGTTCACGCTACGCTCGAAACTTCGGTCGAAGGCGTTCCTCATCTCGACAATCTTGACGATTGTGTTCATCCTCGGCTTCACGAACATCGACCGCCTGCTCGCGAACTTCGAGGACACCGATCAAGGCCAGGCGCTCCTTGTCACGCAAAACGCCGAACTGACTGAAATCATGCAGTCGCTCGGTTACGAAGGGGTCGAATCGGCCGATATCACCGAAGCCGAGGCGCGCGTTGGGCTCGATAACGGGGACTACGAGATCGTCGCCTTCACCGACGGCGCTTCGGCCCGCGTCTTGTCCGACCGTCCTGAGCCCGATTTCACGACACTCCTGCAGACGGCGCTCCGCGAAGTCCGCAACGCCGAGCTGATCGAGACGTCGAACATCGATCCGACCGTCCTCGCCGCCTTGAACGAGCCGGTCCCGATTGAGGAGTCTTACCTCGGCCGTGGCGGCGAGAACTCAGAAGAGCTGTTCTCGTCATTCGCGTTCGTCTACATCATGCTCATGCTGCTTTACGTATCGATCATCACGTACGGTTCGATGATCTCGACCGAAGTGACGACCGAGAAGTCGTCGCGCGTCATGGAACTGATCATCTCGACGACGCATCCGGTGACGCACATGCTCGCCAAGATCTCGGCGATCGGTACGCTCGCCCTGTTACAGATCGGCATCTTCCTCGGGTTCGGTTACTTCAGTGCCCGCAGCAATGAGATGGCCCAATCGGTCATCGACAACGCCGGCAACGCCCGGGCCGTCATCTACTTATTGACGTTCTTCACGCTCGGCTATCTGCTCTATGCGGCCATGTTCGCCGTCCTCGGCTCGCTCGTCAGCCGTGTCGAAGAGTCGCAGCAGATGACGATGCCGGTCATCATGCTCCTCGTCGCCGGTTTCCTCGCCGCGATGTTCGGGTTGAATAATCCGGACGCGCAAATCGTCACGATTTTGTCGTTCGTCCCGTTCTTCACGCCAATGCTCATGTTCCTCCGCGTCATGCTCGTCGACGTACCGGTCTGGGAAGTCGCCTTGTCGATCGGCATCATGCTCGGCTCGATCGGTGTCATTCTCTGGATCGGTTCGAAGTTCTATCGCGGCGGCGTCCTGTTCTACGGGAACAACGCGATTAAACAATGGCGTCAAATATTACAAAATCGTCAATAACGTTTACAGCATTTTCGTTTTCGTATACTCTAAAGAATGTGCAAAATGAGGAGGAAACGAACTATGCGATCACGATTACTCGCAGCCTTGATCTTTACATTCATGACGACGCTCACGACGTTCATCTGTTATACCGTCTTCTTAGAGGCCGACGCGTTGTGGCAAATCTTGCTCGCATACGCGGGCAGCACGTTCCTCGGAACGCTCGCGTTTTGGTATCCGGTCAGTCGACGTTCTGAGACGTCAAGGTTCGGCGGCGCGTGGATCGGGATTTTGATCACGCTGACGACACTCGTCGGATTCACGATCATCCGCTTCACCGTTCGCGGTGATGCCGCATCCTTACTCGACTGGCAGACGATGCTCGCGAGCCTCGCCTATACGTTCGGTTACATCGGCTGGGTGCTCACGATTCTCAACATCGTGCTCGGCTTCCTGCTTGCCGGGACGAAACCGAAAGTGCGTTATGAAGCAAGACCAATGC
Organism: Exiguobacterium sp. SH5S13; assembly: GCF_004337085.1. Lineage (NCBI taxonomy): Bacteria > Bacillati > Bacillota > Bacilli > Caryophanales > Exiguobacterium > Exiguobacterium sp. SH5S13. The sequence goes on from NZ_SJUS01000021.1 coordinate 46,390, forward strand.
GTTAAATCAAAAGCAGCCGTTCTGCTCAGAACGGCTGCTTTTTTGTGCTCACTGTAACTTATACGACTTATCGACGATGCCAAACTCCGTATATTGGAACGAGTTATCGACGAACTGTTCCGGGACGAGCTGATCGACGTAGCGGGCGAACGGGACGATGCGATGTGTCGCCTCATGCGTCCGTCCGAGGTCGAGCACGGCATCGACCAACGCTTCTAACGCGTGGTGCGACGTCGGTTCCTCGTCCTCTTCAAAGATGCGGCGCAGTTCCTCTTCGTGCATCAAGTCGAAGATGCGCATGCGCGTCTCGAGCTGATGCTGCATGTCTTCCGTCGACTTCCCGTGCATCGCTTCTTCATAGGCGAGCTTCATCTGTTCGAGTTCAGGGGCTTTGCCTTTCATGAGCACCTTCAAGGACTCCCCCGTCCAAATGTGCCGTGCCAAGTAGTTCGCGTCAATCTTCAGCGCCTCGGCGAGCGCCTCTATGTAAGGCATCGTCGGGTACACTTCACTGAGCTCGGTCCGGCGAATAAAGTACGGAGCGACACCGATCTGTTCGGCGAGCGCCTCGATCGAGATACCCGTCCGCTCACGCAAGATTCGGATCCGGTCCCCATAACCCCGGTACGGTGCATTTTTACCATCCATTGCATTCTCCCCCCTCTTTTCCATTATAGTTCCCGAATCCACAAAAAAATACTCGGAAGCGCATGCTTCCGAGCAAGTGGTCGAATTAATTATTTTTTCGTCAACTCGACGACTTCAGATGAACCGGCTGTGACGTTGTCGCCTTCGGCAACAAGTTTGTTTACAGCGAAGCTGTCATGGTTCGTGATGATGATCGGTGTGATCGTCGACGGTGCGTTCGCTTTGATGAAGTCAAGATCGAACGTGACGAGCGCGTCGCCTGCTTTGACGGCTTGGCCTTCCGTGACGTGCGTCTCGAAGCCTTCACCTTTAAGGTTGACCGTATCCAAACCGATGTGGATCAAGTACTCCGCACCGTTGTCCGCGTTGATGCCGATCGCATGTTTCGTCGGGAAGACCGTCGCGATTGTCCCGTTGACCGGTGACACGACTTTTCCGTCTGTCGGTTCGATGGCGATACCATCACCCATCATTTTTTGTGAGAACACTTGGTCAGGCACGTTCGTAATATCGATGACTTTCCCTGTAAGTGGTGACACCGCGTTCAATTGCTCGTCTTTACCACCAAAAAGTTTTTTAAAGAATCCCATAGCTTAATCCCTCCAACATGTTCTGTTAATCAAAGTCTTAGCTTTTATACCCGAAAAGCTATTACTTCAATCCCTACCCTATTCACGGTATAGTTGTATCAAGGTAGTGCGAATTCGTTTACACATCGTAAGAATACGAGTGTGCAATCGCTTTTGCAAGCCCTTTTTACACTTTATAAAAATTTCACATGATGGAGGCGCTTACAATGACGACTTTCACAAAATTGTCATACGAACGGCCCGACGTGGACGCTTTAAACAGCCGATTGTCGGACTATTCAGTCGAATTGCAGCAAGCGAGCACACTCGAAGAGGCGAACGAATTGATTCGCCAAATCAACCAGGAACGGAACGCGTTCGAGACGCAAAGTCAGCTCGTCGCGATCCGCCACTCGATCGATACGCGCGATGCGTTCTACGAAGCCGAGCAGACGTTCTTTGACGACGCGTTGCCGGTCTACGAGAAAGAAGTCCAGGCGTACTATCGCGTCTTGACGGAGCACGACCTCCGCAGCCAGCTCGAAGCGGAATGGGGCAGCCAATTGTTCGAACTCGCGGAACGGGCACTCAAAACGTTCGACGAGTCGCTCATCCCGAAACTGCAAGAAGAGAACCGACTCGCGACGAGCTATCAAAAAGTGATGTCGGCCGCACAGATCGAGTTCGATGGCAAGACGCTCAACTTGTCGCAGTTCGGCCCATACTTACAGTCACCCGACCGGTCGGTACGAAAAGCGGCGTCCGAGGCGCGTTATACATACCTCGCCGACAACGGTGACGAGCTCGACCGCATCTATGGCGAACTCGTCCGCGTCCGGACCGAGATCGCGCACGCGCTCGACTTCCCGTCGTTCGTCGAACTCGGCTACGCCCGGATGCAACGCGTCGGCTATGATGAGTCGATGGTCGACAACTTCCGTAAACAAGTGCGCGACGTCATCGTCCCGCTCGCGACGACGTTAAAAGACAAGCAAGCGAAACGCATCGCCGTCGATACGCTCCGTTACTATGACGAATCGTTCGTCTTCCCGGACGGCAACGCGACACCGCAAGGCGACGAGTCGTTCATCATCGAGGGCGGCAACAAGATGTACCGTGAGCTCTCGGGCGAAACGGACGAGTTCTTCCAGTACATGCAAGAGCGCGGCGCCCTCGATCTTACGGCGAAGCCCGGCAAAGCCGGCGGCGGTTACTGCACGTACTTACCGTCTGAAGGTCTCCCGTTCATCTTCTCGAACTTCAACGGCACGGCCGGCGACATCGACGTGCTCACGCACGAGGTCGGTCACGCCTTCCAAGTATATGAGAGCCGTCATTTGACGACACCGGAATACGCGTTCCCGACGTACGAGGCGTGCGAGATCCACTCGATGTCGATGGAGTTCTTCTGCTGGCCGTGGATGGAGCTGTTCTTCGGCGACCAGGTCGACAAGTACAAGTTCAACCACTTGGCCGGAAGCGTCACGTTCCTCCCGTACGGCGTCCTCGTCGACGAGTTCCAGCACATCGTCTACCGGAAGCCCGACATGACGGCAGAAGAACGTCGTCAGGCGTGGCGTGACCTTGAGAAGGTGTACTTGCCGCACCGCGACTACGAGACGAACGACTACCTCGAGTCGGGCGCATGGTGGCATCAACAGGGCCACATCTTCCAGAGCCCGTTCTACTATATCGACTACACGCTCGCCCAAGTGTGTGCCTTCCAGTTCTGGGTGCGCATGCATGAGGACCGTGAGTCGGCGTGGAGCGATTACCTCACACTCTGTCAGGCCGGCGGCAGCCGCTCGTTCCTCGAGCTCGTCGAACTGGCCGGACTCAAGTCACCGTTCGAAGACGGTGTGTTAAAAGAAACGCTCGGACAGATTGAAGACTATCTATTGAAGCACCCGTTAGCGAACTGAAGATAGAAAAAGGGTGAGTCCGCATGGGCTCACCCTTTTTGTCCTCAAATCACATCTAACGGTTCTTTCCCGCTCGGCGGCGGGAACGCCTCGTCGAGCGCTTTGAAATCTTCTTCAGTCAGATTGAGGAGCAGCGCCGCCCCGTTCTCTTCGACGTGCGCTTTCTGCCCCGCTTTCGGGATGGCGATGATGTTGCCGCTCCGGACCGTCCACGCAAGCAGGATTTGAGCCACCGACGCATGATACGCCTCAGCGATCCGTTTCACCGTCTCGTCGTTGAAGATCTTCTCTTTCACGTCGCTGCCTTCGGCGAGCGGCGAATAGGCCATCACCGGGATGCGCTGCTCTTCTAGGAACGGCAACAAGTCGTGCTCGATGCCGCGGCTGCCGAGATGGTACAACACTTGGTTGACCGCGCAATGCTTCCCATTCGGCAAGGCGAGCAGTTCTTTCATGTCGTCGACGTCAAAGTTTGAGACGCCCCATGCCCGGATCTTCCCGTCTGCTTTCAGCTGTTCGAGCCCGTCGACCGTCTCCTTGAGCGGGATGTCGCCGCGCCAATGTAACAAGTAAAGATCGAGATAGTCGGTGCCGAGCCGCTCGAGCGTCGCATCGCACGCCTGTACGAGCTTGTCGCCCCCGGCGTTATGTGGATACACTTTCGAGACGAGGAAGACGTCCTCGCGACGGTCTTGGATCGCTTCGCCGACGAGTGTCTCCGACTTGCCTTCCCCGTACATCTCGGCCGTGTCGATGACGTGTAATCCGCAGTCGAGACCTGTCTGTAACGCCTCGATCTCCGCGTCATGTTTTGATGCGTCATCGCCCATGCGCCACGTGCCTTGACCGAGGGCACGCATCTCGCGCCCGTCCGGCAATTTGACCACGTGTTGTTTCAATGCCGCCAAAATCAGTGTGTGTGGAATTCGATTCATGTTGTTTCCTCCTTGATCCATTGATCGTGCAACGGCCCTGTCGTCCCGAAGACGGGATCGGTCGCCGGTTTGTCGACGCGTTCGATTCGATGGACGTTGTCCGGGCGTTCTTCAGGCTTACCCGTCAACGTGTCATAGTCGCGTCCTTCCGGATACGCCCCGACGATTTCGAAGTCATCGCTCGCCTCGAGTCGACGATGTCCCGTCCCTGCTGGCAGGATCAACACGTCACCCGCATTCAACGAGACGAGATCGCCGGTCGCGCCGCCGAGTTGAACGGTCGCACGGCCTGACCTCACCCCGAGCACCTCGTGCGTGTTGCTGTGATAGTGGTGATAGTCGAACACACCGTTCACCCAACTGTTGCCCCAACCGTTATGCTCGAACGTCGCCTGGATGCCGTCCGCCTCATCGAACACGCGGCGGTATAACAGCACCGGGTAATACGGGTTGTTCGGTATCGAGCCGTCATCTTTAAACCGATATGTGGACATGTCCATGTGATCGCCTCCTTGTCTCTGACACTGTACCCGACTTATAGAGGATATAATCGACACAAAAAAATGACCCGACCCTTTAATAAGGGCCGAGCCACTGAGTTAGCGTACTTCGCTCTCGAGCTGTTTCAACTTCGTCGAGTAGTACTCGATGATGTCACGGCGTCGGATGATGCCGATGAAATACTTGCCGTCATCGACGACAGGCACGAAGTTTTGGTCGGTGATCGCATCGACGAGCTCCTCGATTTGGGCCGTGATCGATACCGGTTTATAGCGTATGCGTTGTTTGATGTCTTTCAGGCGAGTCCGGAGCACTTTCTCGTAATCTTCTTCCCCGCGAAGTTGTTCGGCGAGTGCCCACAGTAAATCTCCTTCCGTCATCGTACCGGCGTAAAAGCCATTCTCGGATACGAGCGGCACCGAGGTGAAGCGATGATGCTTCATCTTCTCGAGCGCTTGCCGCACCGTCGACTCCGGGTCTAAATATTTGACGTCTTCTTTCGGATATAAAAAGAAAGCGATGTTCATATATAATCTCTCCTCAATCTGTTAATCCACCACGCTATTGTACCATGAATCATAGGGTTGACCGCAATAGTTGACCACACCCCACAATTATTTCACCCTCCTTTCATCAGTTGCTGTCACAGAAAAAAGTCCTTTACAAGAACAGGACCGGCGTGACACGTCATCAACAGAAAACTGGAAAGTAACTCCAATTATTTATACCCTGTACGCATCGATTCTACCCATCCGAGTCCATTAAAAAAGACGCCTTTCGATCAAGGCGTCTCGTCTAATCAGATAAAATGTAACATCGTTTGATTGAACTTCTCCATCTCATCGAGCACGGTACCGTGACCGCTCTCCTCGAAACGCTCGATGCGCGCGTTCGGGATGCCTTTTTCCATCTCTAGGGCAAACTCGAACGGACAGACTTTGTCGTGCACGCCATGAATGATCAGCGTCTCGACGCCGACTTTCGGCAAGTCTTCACGAAGGTCCTCGTCGCGGAGCGCTTTCGCCGAGGCGATCGTCCCGTGGCTCGAGGCGATGAGCGACAAGCTGTGGAACCAGTTTTGCGTCGGTTTCGAGTGTTCTTTCTCGAAGAAAATCTCGCCGAACCCTTCGAGCATCTTCGGCCGGTCTTTCATCGTATCTTCGATCAAGGCGTCGACTTCTTCCTTTGTCATCCCGTACGGATAGTCCGGCCGTTGCGTGAACACCGGTGCCGCCGCGCCGGCGAGGATGAGTTTTTTCAAACCACCGTCCGGATAATCGACCGCATAACGGATCGCGATCGCCCCACCCATCGAGAAGCCGACGAGTGTGAAATCTTTGACACCGAGGCCGTTGACGACCATGTTCACGTCAGACGCCATCGTCTCGTAGTCATAGCCCGTAGCCGGTGCGTCCGACTTCCCGTAACCGCGGTAATCGATGCCGACGTAGCGATAGCCCGCCTCCAAGAGCGCGTTCTTCTGATACTCGAACATGTTGTTGTTCGCCGGCCAGCCGTGCAAGAAGACGACCGCGTCGCCCGTTCCGACGTCCTCGACAAAAATAGACGTCCCGTCATGTGCTGTAATGTAATTCCCCATCATTCAAAACCCCCAATCGTATTGTTGAGCGTTGTGCGCCGTACGTTTGCCCACAACCCATCTGTTCCCGTTTGAGCGAACTGAAAACCTGTCAACCATCGCGCCAGAGCGATTCGGCCTTCAAGATATGCTCGACCGCTTGCGCGCCTTCTCGTAACACGGACGTCTTCCACGTCTCATCTTCCGGGTAGAACATGGCCATGAATTCTTTTTTGATGCCGTTGCGTGCCTCCGGGTCTTTCGTGCCTTCGAAATAGAGACGATTCTCTAAAATGATCGTCAAAAATTCACGGATCAGCGCTTTCGTCGACGTGCCGAACGTCCCGAATTCGAACAAGGCCGAGACGAGCTGCTTGTCCGGATACTGCGTGTCGCGGACGTAATAGAAATGGTTCGTCGAGTCGCCAAGCACGTCATCCGGATTGTACGTCTTGATGTTCTTCAACCCATACGTCTGTTTTAACTGCTCGGCGCTGCGTCCGTCCCGCTCGCTGACGAGCATCGTCACTTCGTTCGTCGGCCCGAGCGCGGTGTGCCAGTCCATATGGACGACCCGGTCGTAACGGTCGAGAAGATCGTGCTGGATCTCTTTCATGAAGACGGCGGACGGTTCGTCGGCGTCCCCGCCATAATAGACGCCTTTCGGGAATTGGTACTGGCCCATCCCTTTCGCCTCGTTCATCGCGTCGAACCCGTCGAGCTTGATGCCAGAGCCGAGGAACGAATAAATGTGTTCGCGCGCCTCGTGATAGTCGTCGATGACACCGTCCGGGACGAACAAGTGGCGCATCACCTCATACTCTTTATTGACGTTTCGCGGCAGCGATTCCCGGTCGACGACGTAGTTTCGATTCAAATCGACGTTATGTTCGTTGACGCGCCGGAAATGTTTCATCCCCCATGGGTTGACCGCATGGATGAAGCAGACACCTGTCACGTCATGGCGGACGTTGCCGAGCTGTGTCTCGATGAATTGCTGCGTCACGGCCGCACCGGCGTAGCCTTCGATCCCATGCTCGCCGATCGTCATGAGCAGCATCGCCTCACGTGACCCGGCCGGTTCGCCGATGATCACGTCGATTGTATCTTCTCCGATTGAATGCGACATCGTCCGCGCGCTCGGGTAGTATTGTTTGACGGTGTCGAGCAAATCGAGAAACCTCTCGCGCGACTCGTCGTAAGATGATGAAAAATAAGTACTCATATGATTCCCTCCATTCATGTCTTCTGTACCCCTTTCCCATTTCGAGGCAAGCTAAAAACGCCTCCCGAGGAAGGCGTTTCGATTAATGGGCTCCGGCTTTCGTGCTGCGGTCTTGGCGGCGGAACGCAAACAAGTAGACGAGCGGGGCGAGCAAGACGGCACCGAACAGCCAATACGCACCGGGGCTTGCGAACAACGGTTCGAACGCGCGGAAGAACAAGGCGACAACTGAAAACCCGACGACGAGCTCGGCTGTCCAAATGACGGCGCGCCGGACGGCAAGGGTGATCGTGTTCGTTTTTTGGAAGAGTGCTGCGATAAACGCGATCAAAAAGGCCGGGAAGCTACTGAACCAGAGCATCCGATTCAACGTCGATTCGGCAAAATAGGTGTTGCCGAGCGACACGGTGATCGCGTAATGGGCGATCAACACAAGCAAGACGACGATCCACCCGACAAGCACATCTCGTTCCCATTTTTTCATCCTTCTCCCTCCATTCTTTAGAAAAAGAGCTACACTTGTATTTACCCGTTTCTCGTGCTGTTCGGTCATACAACACAACAAAAAACGCATCCCATCAGGAACGCGTCTTCGTTCACTTATCGAACAGATGGCTCGCCCAGTCACGGGCCCGCTCGAGCTCTCCCTCTTTGAGCGGTCCTTCTTTGTCGAGGACGAGGAATGATTCTTGAAGCACCGGCTCTGCTCCTTTTTCCGTAAGCGCCCGTTCGATCCGGGTCGCGGCGTGGCCGAACCATTTGACGATCTTCCCGACGAAAAAGCCTTGGTCTTCTTCGGCCATGCTCGTATCGAACGCTGCGGCCCGCACTCCGCGGAGCGCATGATCCGACAGTCCGTCGAGAAACGTCTTCACGTCCTCGGTCTCGCGTCCGCCGTGTGTCGGTGATCCGACGACGAGTAAATCGAGGTTGGCGAGATCCCCGTAGCCGATATGACTGATGTGAACCGCCTCGACTTGATGAAGCTCGCCGAATCCGTCTTTGATGGCGTGGGCGACTTTTTCTGTGCATCCGTACATCGAGTCAAAAGTGATGAGGATTTTCATGACGTATCCCTCCATTAAGCGAAAACTTTCTTATGTCTACATGGGACTATTCCCTTAATGATGGACCGCTCATCATGTATCCACTCTTTTCTCTATAATCCGATTCGAAATCTGTTCTTCAAAATTATATAAGTTCATCGACGTTTCCTCAGCCTAGTGCCCAAAAATACGGCGATTCCCAAGCCGATGGCGGCATAGGCGATCACGTCTAGATGATTTCGGCTGTCAAACGGCGCCTCATGGACGAATTTGGCCCGCTTCCACTCCGTCTCATCCTCGACCGCGAGCACGTCTTCGACCGACTCCCCCTCCACTTGACGATATTCCGTGCCGATCGGATACATGTTCGAGGCGTCCCCATAATAGTCGCCGGTCATATCGTCAGCCAACGTCTCGACCTCTCCTACGACCTCACCAAGATCCGCCTCGGCGACGACTTCGTCCGTCACTTCATACACCCGTCCGTCCAAGACGACGAACGCATACGCCCAGGACAAGGCGTGAACCGACATTGAGACGGACAGCAGCAACACCACCAGCCAGACGACTCGTTTCATTCGATCGCCCAGACGAACGTCGCCGTATCGCTTAAATCGATATCGTCCGGCTGAAGCTCTGGCATCGACGCCTGTGAATGGAACACCTCTTCATGGAATACTAAATTCGTTGGCGAGTAAAGATGGAGCTCGCCCCACGTATAGTCAATCCGTTTCAATTCCCCAAGCCTCGCACCGGCCGCTTTCGTCAACAATTCAGCCCGATGCAACGCACTCTCCGCCGCGCTGGCGAGGAGTGCATCGCTAACCACATCTGAATCTTTAATTGTGAACTTGATGGACAGTTTCGGATCTGCCATTGAATTCGTGACGCTTTGAATGACGTCAGACAAGCGTTTCGTGTCGAGGTCAAACTCAAGTTTTGTTCGTTGCTCACACACATAGCCACGGAAACGAGATTTATAATTTCCGTCCTCGTCACGGTAACTTTCATAGTCTGTATCGATCGAGAAGTCGGTCGTCTTTAGAGCGGTCTTATCGAAGCCGGCCTGTCCAAGCACCTTTTGCAGACGCGCCACGGCCGTCGCCGCCTCGTTCATCGTCTCCTCGTAACGCACGGCCTTCGAGGTCAACTCCATTTTCACGACAATCAAGTCTGGCTTGGCCGATACTTTTCCCGTTCCTTTGACGGTGATGGTGCGTTCCATGTTTCATTCTCCCCTTTCTCTATCCTAAGTCGCTTAATTGTGCAATTGCCATTGCGTCATCGTCCGAAACGGAACGAAGCCGATGCTGTAATAAAACATCTGGTCTGAAGCGACAATCGCCTGTTCTGCCCCTAGTTTCCCGCTCCGTATGATTGCCTCATAGACGACCGACTTTCCGAAGCCTTTCCCCCGGTACGTCGGGTCTGTCACGACCGGTTCGACGTAACTATAGCGATCACCCGGGCGATACCAGACACCACAATGTGCCACATACTTCCCCTCAGGTGAGGCAATGGCAACGATCAGTTCGGGTAGAATCGCTGGACTCGACAACATTTTTTTCCGTCCGGCGATGGTCGCGGCATCATCCGGCGCATTCCCATCATGGTCAAAGCCACGCCACATCACTTGGTTGTATTGTCGCCAATCCCATTCATCCGCGAGAGATACGTAGGAGAACCCGTGCGGCAACGACTCCTTACTTATCCGGGAAACGTGAATTTTCGCGAACCGCTCGATTTGTCTCGTCGGTCGAAATCCTGTCTCTAAGGCGGCAAGTTGCAGACACTCATCCTCATCCGGTAACAGCAGTCGCAAATCACCGTGACTATGCAACCGCTCGACCGCATAGGCAACGAGTTCAGGTTTCAATGCGTCGTACCCTTTCTCTACGACCAAAATCGCTTCCCCTAAATTGAGCTCATACGTCGCCAGGGCGACAAGGCGCCCATCATCTTCCCACATGCCAATCCGATGCACATGTTCTTGATCACGAAGCGCATGGTTCACCGCCCAGTCCCATGCCCCCCATAAAAGACGTGGTGCCTGCAGCTCCGTTGAGTTGATTCTGATGAGAAAGTCTCTTACTTTTACAGCATCCTCCGACACATAAGGCTCATGGGAATACGGTCGAAATGAGATCACTGTGCCACTCCCCTCTATAAAGCTTTCACTGAACAGCATCCAGTCTCTGCCAATACGTGATGTTGCTACAATTCGCCAGCGACTTCGAAACCTCCTTCACGACGGCATCGCACTAGCCGTCCACTTGACATCGGTCAGTTCGTACAAGAAATGAAAAGAGTGAGCAAGCGAACACTCGATGCCCCAATCCAACTATTCTCTTGTTAATATAGCAGTCTTTTTTTCAAGAGGAGACAAAAAACCGAACATGATACCACGTCCGGAAAATCTACAAGCATTTTACGAAAATGTCACGATTTCACGACATGGAGACACTCTGGCCGCTCAAACCCGACATCCCCTAAAAACCGCAACTCATCAATCGTCAACTCGTCGAGCGTGATCGAACGAACGCTCGGTTCGGTCTGTTCATCGACCCACACTTTCCAAATCTCGACTTCGTCCGTCGTCTTCAGGTGGTCGGTGATGTAGTCAACGAGTTGCTGGGCTCTCGTTTCGGTGTAGCGCCAACGCAATTCAGCGACGTGCGGTTTTTTCGAGTACGCCTCGACGTTTTCCTCTGCATAATAGAGGTCTCGTTTGATTTCGATTTCGTCGAGGTGCTCTTCAGACTCGACATGCATCAAAATCTTTTCGTCACGATCGAGTTCTTCATCATCCGTGAGCATTTCAGGCAACACGACACCTTTTTTGATGGCCTCGTTTGTATTTTGCAATACAAATGTGGTTCTTACGCAATGTTGGTGAGGTAGTGATGCTGACATTATGGGAATAAAATCAAAAAGGATTGATTCCCATGAACGAGTTAGAATTCCTGGATAATCGATTGCGTGTCACGAATGTTCACTCAC
>NZ_SJUS01000022.1:0-56199 GCF_004337085.1 Exiguobacterium sp. SH5S13
TCGTTCTACAACCACGATCGTTTCCAGAAACGACTAAACGGCTTGAGCCCTGTCGAATACAGGTCTCAAGCCGCCTAGGCTGGTTTTCATTATTTGCCCTGTCTACTTGACGGGGAGCAGTTCATTTATGCGGGTCTTCGGGTGTTTTAGGTCAAAATGAATGATAGCAGTGGGGGCAAGTTTGGCTACTGCCCGGTGCCCGTTTGAACGTCTGTTTACAGTTCGGGCACGTGACGGTCTCGCTCTCTTGACCGAACAAGCTTCCGCGGTTGAATAAGACGTCTTTCAAGTTCGGCAACGCCTTGGCGGCAAAAATCATGGAAATAAATAAGAAGATGGCCAAAACGGCCAACATGACGTATGTCATGACGGGCGTACCCCTTTCACAAAAGATTCGTTTCTTCTAGCATACGGGAAATTACTCAAACGTACACCTTTAGATTAGAAATAAGAACAAATGTTCTGTATAATGAATGTAACAAAGGAGGGTACAGGATGAAGGATGAAGTGACGCGTTGGATGCGGATGGGCCGGGTCGTCGAATTGATGTATGTGGATCGTCATGGGGTCATCTCGAAGCGACGGGTCAAGTTGATGAAGCTACAAGGGGAACGGGTGGTCGCATGGGACATCATGAAGCAAGCCCGGCGAACATTTTGCATCGAGCGCATCCTTGCCTGTCTCCCGACGATCGACCGAAAATTTGAAGGGGAAGAGGGAGTCGGATGACGCCACTTCCCAAATGTTCGGCGCCGGCAGAACGCGCGCACGTTTCCGCTTCTACTGATGCGCTCGAACAACTCACGGTTTATCCGAGAATGAAGATCGCCGTGATGCATAGTGTCGGACCGAGTGTGTTTCGATTGTTAGAGATTGCTCTCGCTGAACAAGGACTTCGGTTCACGGATAGCGAAATGAATTCCTAGTCCCGTTATGGGCTAGGAATTTTTTGGTTAGACGTATGTTTTCCTATGAAAAAGGGAAGTAATATATTTGTCATCTCTATTGCAGCCTAAAATCTAGTACCATGACGATAAGGTTTGTTAACCTAGCGACACCCATGAGAAAGGAAGTACACAGCATGAGGACGAAACATTTATCCGCCATTCTAGGAAATGAGATGGATGATATCGAATGTGATCCATGGGTGACCGGAATTGAAACAGATTCCAGAAAGGTCAGTCCAGGGAATTTGTTTATCTGCATCCGTGGTTATACGGTGGACGGACATGAATTCGCCGAAGACGCTGTCTCTAAAGGAGCGAGCGCGGTGATTTCTGAATCTCCGCTTGACCTCGAGGTGCCGAACATTGTCGTTGCCGATACGAAACGAACGGCCGGAGTGGTGGCGAGCGCGTTTTACGACCACCCGTCCCATCGGATGCGAATTTACGGCGTCACCGGTACGAACGGGAAGACGACGACTGCTACGTTAACATATGATTTATTTCGTTTATCAGGACGTCCGGTCGGGATTGTCAGTACGATTGGAGCCCGTTATAAAGATAAGAAGTTAAAGACGCCTAACACGACGCCAGAAGCCGTCGTCTTGCACCGAATCTTGGCCGAAATGGCAGATGCCGGGGTGACCGACTGTGTCGTCGAAGTATCGTCGCACGCCATGATGGAAGGGCGCGTCGAAGGAGTCCGCTTCCATGCAGCGGCGTTTACGAACTTGACGCACGACCACCTCGACTACCACCGTTCAATGGATGAATACGCACGGGCGAAAGCGCGTCTATTCGAACAAGTCGAAACGACGGACGGCGACGCCATCATCTTGAACGCGGAAGACCCGGCGAGCGAGACGATGGCCGCATTCGCACCGACACGGCGGAAAGTCATGTACAGTACGCACGCAGACGTCCCGGCCGATATTCAAGTCATCTGGCTAGGTCACACCGTCCGCATCAAAATGAACGCGATGACGATCGAAGCGCCTGTTCACTTTATGGGATCGTTCAACGCTGCCAACTTGGCCGCGGCCATCGGTCTCGTCTCGACGTCGGAGCTCATGCTTCGCGCGATTATCGATAATGTTCCAGGGCTCACACTTCCGAAAGGTCGTCTCGAGCGGCTTGACACGGAAGATGCGGAGATTTATATCGACTACGCCCATACACCGGACGGGCTTGAAAAATGTCTGTCCACTTTACAAAAAGGGGAGCGGCAGCTCGTCGTCGTCTTGAGCGCGGCCGGAGACCGTGACCCGACGAAGCGGGCCGAGATGGGACGCATCGCGAGCCGCTATTCGGACGATTTGATTGTGACGGTACATGATGTCCGAACCGAAAATCCGAAGCAGATCATTGATGGGCTGCTCGAAGGGATCGACACGGACACGCATTATGTGACGTTTGAAGCACGAAGAGACGCGTTGCACCATGCGGCCGTGCAAGCGCTCGACGGCAAGCGCATCGTCGTCGTCGGAAAAGGGCACGACCATGTCGAACGTGTCGGCAGCGAAGCGATTCCGTTCAATGAATCGGATATTTTGTTAGAAGAACTGAGAAAATTAAAAGGCCAAGAACCGGCCGTTTAATAAAACGATGACGTTTGTCATCGTTTTTTAATGTGTACATATGTCAAAAGACGGCAATAACTCCTATGTAACGTAAATTGAAGGAGGAGAACAGACATGTCAGTTTTGTACAAAGAATTTACAAATGATGAAGAAGTCGTGACCGCCATTCAATCGATGAAGACAAAAGGAGTAGACGACTCAAACATTTACGTCATCACTCATGATGATGATCGGACCGACCGCGTGGCGGAAAACGCAGAAGCGAATACCGTAACAGCCTCAGACGTTGGTTTAGGGACGGCAGCAAAAAACGTGTTCCGCAAAAAAGGAGACGAGCTACGGGCTCAGTTCGAACAACTCGGATTCTCATCGACGGAAGCTGACCAACTCGAGAAAAAGCTTGACCAAGGCAAAGTCATTGTTGTCGTCAAAGACGCACCAGCCGGATTCACTTTATAATGACACTATTAAGCATCAAAAAAGGCTGAATCCCCAGATTCAGCCTTTTTTGATGCTTAACCGTTCATGCGGACGACGGTCCGGCCGCTCAGCTCACCGCGCATCATCGCCTCGGCTTGACGCGGGACGTCATGGAGCGGGATCTCGTGCACCATCTGGTTGAGTACGTGCGGTTCGATCAGCTCGTGTAGACGCTCCCACGCCGTCACTCGTCTTGCAATCGGCTGCATGACCGAATCGATGCCGACGAGACGGACGCCTCGCAGGATGAACGGGTAGACGGTCGCAGGAAGTTCGTGACCTCCAACTAGTCCACAAGCGGCGACGGTTCCTTCGTATCGGGTTTGGCTTAAAATATTCGCGAGTGTATTACCACCGATCGAGTCGATCGCAGCATCGAACCGTTGGCGAGCGAGTGGTCGGGGGGGTCCTTCCAATTCACTGCGTGGTATTGTCTGTTCAGCACCGAGATCGGTTAAATAAGATGAATCTGTTTTTCCAGTCGAGGCAATGGCATGATAGCCGAGTTTATGGAGCAAGGCGATCGAGAAACTTCCAACTCCGCCGGATGCTCCCGTGACGAGCACTTCTTGACCAGGATGAACGTCTTCGTGTTCGAGTGCCTCAATCGCGAACATGGCGGTCAGTCCGGGTGTCCCGATCGTGATGGCATCTCGCATGTTCATGCCTTTCGGTAATTTTACGAGCCAATTTCCTGGAACTTGTGCAAACTGGCTGAAGCCACCGAAATGACGCTCACCGATGCCAAAGCCGGTCGCGATGACTTCGTCCCCCGGCTTGAAATCAAGATGATCAGATTCGGTGACTTTCCCGACGAATTCGCAGCCTGGGATGAACGGATAATGGCTGACGATTTTGCCCGATCCGGTCAATCCGAGGGCGTCTTTGTAGTTGAGTGCCGAATAATGGACCTCGACGAGGACGTTGCCGTCCTCTTCTTTAGGTAGTGAGTCGAGATCGACCTCAGTCACCTCGGAATGGAGTCGGTCATCACGCTTGTCGAGCACGAGTGCTTGAAATGAGTCGTTCATTGTAAATTGGCCCCTTTCTGTATGGCAAATCTGTTCCCTTTGTATCATTCCCCACTCTGGAAAATATATACGCGAATGTTTCGTTATAACGAGGTGTGGAATGGTACAATGTAGTAGATTCAATTAGAGTGAGGAGGAATGAAGCATGCGGCACGACGACTATGAGTTTGATGAAGAAGTAGAAGTAGAAGAAGGCGAATTGTTCAACGTATACGACATTCTGCCACCAGATGGAACTATTCTCGAAATGGCGACTGCCGAAGAGATGGTCCGCGCGGCGGAGCTTGAAGCGACACATAACGCGCTCGAGCGAATCCAAGAATCAAACTTCCAGTTGTCAGGAGTAACGTTTAAAGAGTTACTGACAGAGTTCGAACGATACGAGCAAGAATCGATGGAATTCTGGACGGGCGTATATAGCCGACTGCGCATTCCATGGGCATGGACGATTCGAATCGATGTGGCCAATGGCCCGATTCACGTCGTCAATGATCGTGACATCTTTATCGATGAAGCAGACTTCGAAGAGTACGATTTTGAAGAGTTTGCCGATGATGACTTTGAAGATGAGACCGATAACCAAAACTGAATCCAAAACGTCTTTCCCTTATTCAGAAGGGAAAGACGTTTTTTTGACTTCGCTCATGTCCATACGGATACGCATCACTTCCGTAGCACCGAACCACAGCCCGACGCTACACAGCAGGGACACACCGCTCACCAACGCTCCGACGATCGCGATATCTCCAATCATCGTGAACGATAGCACGAGGCTGAATATCCCGAAAAACAGCAATCCTCCCGCTATAGTCTTCATACATCACGCCACCCTTTCTCATTTGATTTGACTCTAGTGTAGCCGGTCAAACGAGACAGGGTTGGTCTATTTTTATACCCGGTTAAAAATTAGATGAGGTCGTGGATGGCGTACGTTTTCCCATTGACAAACGGCTTGTCGATCATCTGCTCGACGAGGACGCGGCCGACCGTCTCAGGCGAGCGCAGTTTTCCTTCCGTCTCGTAAGCTTGAAACTGTTCGACATCTTGAAACGCTTCTCGTGAAGACGCGCGGATCGTCTGTTGCATGGATGTGTCCATCACGCCCGGGTTGAACAAGGCGAGGCGATGTCTCGTTCCTTCTAGTTCGAGCGCGACGGTCTCACTAAAGTGGTCGAGTCCGGCTTTCGTGCCGCAGTAGGCGCTCCACCCCGAAATCGGACGTTTGGCGGCACCTGACGTCACATGGATGAGCGAGACGGGCACATCGTAAGCGAGGACGGTGTTCGTGATCAGCATCGGGGCGAGCAGATTCGCCTGAACGTGAGCGGTGAGCTGCTCCGTGTCGAGATGGCCAGCCCGGTGAATCGGTTCGATCAACGCCGCGTTTTGGATGATGAGTAGCGACGTGGCGTCAGCGATGTGCGGCTTGATTTGTTCAAGGGCTTGAAGTGTACTCGACACGTCGGATAAATCGACTTCGATATGTTCGAACGTTAAATCGCGTGATTGCGAGCGTGATAAGTTGATGACGTCGTAGTTTCGTCTCGACAGTTCTTCAGCGACAGCGCGGCCGAGACCGCGCGACGCACCGGTGACAAGGGCAAGTTTCAAATAAATTCTCTCCTATTCGTGAATCGTTTTTCGAAAACCGTAGAAGGGGCGGAAGTTCAAGCGTTCATAATACGTATGCGAGGAAGCGCTCGCGAGCATCTCGAGCCGCGTCTCAGGATAGAGTGCATGGACGTGTGTCAATAACCGTTCCCCGAGGCCAAGCCGGCGATGTGAAGCAGCGATGAGCAACTCGCACACGTAAAGGCTGACTTTTGTGTCGGTCAAACCGCGAAGATAGGCGATCACGTGTCCCGTTTCAGACTCGATGACGAAAGCGACGTTCGAGTTTTTCCATGCTTCTTTTGTTTGTTCTTTTTGACTGACAAGTTGGTGCCAACCCTCGGCTTCGTTCAATCGTTGAATGTGGTCAAAATCAGTATCTTGATACGTTCGAATTTGCAAATCAATCAATCTCTTGTCCAACCGTCACCCTCCGATATGTAGTTGCACATCATCATTTTTCAATCAGCTTAATCAAGGGACATCACCCACATAAACATTAACCTAAATAATGGTAAAATGATAGGTGTTATTTTCCTGTAATAATATGATATACAAGTATTTTAAAGGTGGGAAGCAGGGGAGGGAGGATTGGTCGACAGATTTATCGCTACTGAACGAACAGGCGAATCGAGCAGAAAAAATATCCAGACGAAAAATCACCCTTACAGCTGAAACAACTCAGCTGTAAGGGTGATTTAAATGTCGAGAGTTTATCCGCTGCTCGCTTTTTCTTCGAGCTCGGTTTCGGTCGTTCCAAGGTTGTTCAAGTACACCTCGTATCTCGGGAGCCAGTACCGGTACGATACTCAGACGCGACCGCTCGTCGCGGCGAACAATGTCAGCGTCGCCGGCCAGAACCAGCCCGAGACGATTCCGTCCGCATAGGCGAGACCGATCGGAGAGAAGACGAAGTAGACGAACACCATCGAGGCGACGAGGATGATTGACGTCGAGATCGCATGACGCCAAGGCTTCACCCGACCGAGGTCGATCCGGATCGGCTTGATTTGTTGCATCGGACGCAGTTTGGCGAACAACAACATGATACTCGTCTCGATGACGAACAAGATGCCGTAGATGTGGATGAAGTTGATGACAAGGTCAAATCCGAACCATTGTTTCATACCCCAGACTAAGAAGTAGTACGTGATGACGTGGAAGCCGATGATGATGAGCCCGATGCCGTTGAGTGTATCCGACACCGAAACGGCGCGGAGGCCGCCGAAAATGGCGTAGATAGCGCGAATGATGCCGATGAACCAAATGACGAGCCAAAGTGACTGTTCAAAGCTGATCCCGAGCAGTTCAGGCACATCGAAGAGCTGAAGGACCGCGAGGCCGCCGGAATAGAGCATCGACGGAATCGTGACGCACATGTAACCGAACAAGAACAAGAGGACGGTCAAGCGCCGGACGTCCTCGTCATAGCGTTGACTTAAAAACTCAGGGATCGTCGTGATACCGATGCCGAGAAAGCGAGGCAGTAGGAATAGTGCCATGATGATGGCGGCAATCCCGGCCGTCACTTCCCATGCCATCGCCGACGTCGGTTGGTCGGAATTTTTCCGCATGCTCGCATACAAGGCCGACTGGTACGGGAAACAGGTGGTCAGGGTCGGGAAGACGTTCGCCTCGAGCCAGCTCTGCTCGGGTTGCGGCCATCGGCACAAAGACGTGAAACATCTCGCCTTGCGTGAGTGGGTATGCCCAGGCTGCGGCGCCCGCCACGACCGGGATGTCAACGCAGGACTGAACCTCAAACGAGAGGCCGAACGCATCCTGGCCTCTTCAACCGTCGGGACGACGGGGCTAGCCTGGTCAGGTTCCGGTCGTTCGACCGGATGACCCAGGAATCTCTCACCTCCAAGCGTAGCGTAGGTGGGGGTAGTTCAACCCTCCTTGTATTACTTCTTATCTATAAGTACTTTTCGTAATTACCCGCCTTGCACGATAATTATTTCCCGTCATCGCTTTTGTAAACAAACCGTAACAAAGCTCACACGAAAAAAGACACCTGAAACGTCAGGTGTCAGAAAAAGCGAAGCAATGAAGTGGCGACAGTGAAGTAGATGATCAATCCGAGATTGTCCACGACCGTCGTGATGAATGGACCCGAGGCCACGGCCGGATCGAGTTTCAGGCGGTTGATCAAGAGCGGGACGAGTGTACCGACAATCGTGGCAACGCTCAGTGAGGCGAAAATCGACAAGCCGACGATCATGCCGATCAAGGCGCTATCGTACAGGAACGTGATGACCCCGAAAATAACGACCATACAGGCGAGTCCAAGCAGGACACCGGTTCCGAACTCCCGGCGAATCATCTTGGCGACATTTTTTCGGTTGATCGTGCCGAGTGCGATTGAACGTACGGCGACGACGAGCGACTGGGTGGCGGCGTTTCCGGCCGATCCCATGACGAGTGGCATGAAGACGGCGAGCAAAACAATCGTCTCGAGCGTATCTTCAAATCCACCGATCGTCGATGCGGTGATCATCCCGAGGAACATGAGGCTGATGATCCAAGGGGCACGTTTTTTCGCTGCCTCGACCGGGCCCATGTTGATGTCAGACGAGCCTTTCGTCGCGGACAGTTCTTCAAAGTCTTCGGTCGTCTCGCGTTCGATGACGTCCATGACGTCGTCGACGGTGATGATGCCGAGCAAGTGATCATCGCTATCGATGACCGGGAGCGCGAGCAAGTCATACTTTTGGACGGTTCGGGCCAAGTCTTCTTGATCGGCCATGACGTGGGCCGAAACGACCCGCCGCCCCATGATGTCAGCGATGAGATGGTCGAGCGGGGAGACGATCAAATCACGGAGCGACACGACGCCGACGAGACGTCGGTCTACATCGATTACATATAAATAGTAAATCGTCTCAGCTTCAGGACCGAGGTCACGCAACTCTTCAAGTGTCGCCCCGATCGTTTTGTCGGCCTGTAGCACGATGAACTCGGTCGTCATAATGGCACCGGCCGTATCGTCCGGATAGCGCATCAAGTCTTTGACCTCGGTCGCCTCGGTCTCGTCCATCTGTTCGAACAGTTCGTTCATGAAATCGTCCGGAAGTTCGTTCATGAGATCGGCGGCATTATCCGAGAACATATCGTTTAAGACGCTGACCGCATACGGGCGCGGCATTTCTTGGATGAACTGTTGTTGTTCATCGAGCTCTAATTTTTCAAATAAATCGGTGTACTCTTCCGGTGATAAAGCGCTGTATATAAACGCCCGATCGGGTTGGTTGAGTTCGATGAAGATGTCGGCCTGTTCACCCGGGTGAAGTGTTAAAAACACGTCGCGGAAATCGACCGGATCCCCTTTTTGGATGAGCGCTGTCACTTGGGCTTCATGACGCGCGCGTTCTGTACGTTCGATGGCCATCGACTCACTTCCTTTTCTAAAGTCATTTTTCATATCCTGTCGTTATCGTACCTTAATTTGAAAAGAAAAAATAATGGATTTTATTCACAGTTCATACATCGTGTATCCATCCTAACCGTCGCTCTCTCCTTGTTCATTGATTCACAACCGTTTGTTCATTCAGTTTGACTCATATTGTATCCATTCTTTTGTGGAATCGACCACAATCAGAACGCTGGAATTACCCGCCTCGGAATTGGGTAAGTTGATAAGGTAAGGGTAGAAACACACCCGAATCACTAGGAGGAAGCGAGATGATATCGATGACGGATCAATTGACCGCACGGGATACGACGCTGAAACATCCGATTCACGTGTATTCAGAAATTGGTGAATTAAAGACTGTACTATTGAAGCGTCCAGGACGCGAACTTGAAAATTTGACGCCGGAGTATTTGGAACGACTCTTGTTCGACGACATTCCACATTTGCCGGTCATTCAAAAAGAGCACGACTACTTTGCGAGCGTGCTACAAAACCGGGGCGTCGAGGTGCTCTATTTAGAAAACTTGATGGCAGAGACGTTATCGCTGCCTGGCGTACGTGAACGATTCGTCGCCGACATTCTTTCGGAATCAAAATCAAATATTAACGGTTCATACGAGACGCTCAAAGAGTATTTACTCGCTTATGATAACGAACAGTTGATCGAGACGGTCATGGCCGGTATCCGTAAAACCGAGATCAAGCGCGAAAAGCGCCGTCATCTGCACGAGATGATCGAGGACACGTATCCGTTCTTTCTCGACCCGATGCCGAACCTGTACTTCACGCGCGACCCGGCCGCGGCGATTGGGAACGGCTTGTCGATCAATCGCATGAAAGAACCGGCGCGTCGCCGCGAATCACTGTTCACGCAATATATTATGAGATACCATCCACGCTTTGCGAAGCATGATATCCCGATCTGGTCGGATCGTGACTATCGGTTCGCGATGGAAGGCGGAGACGAACTCGTCCTATCAAAAGAAGTCGTCGCCATCGGGATATCGGAACGGACGACCGCCCAAGGAATCGAGCGCGTCGCCCTCAACTTGCTCGCGAACGGAGGCACGTTCAAGAAAGTCATCGCCATCGAGATTCCGAAGTCGCGTGCGTTCATGCACCTTGATACCGTCTTCACGATGGTCGACCACGATAAGTTCACGATCCATCCGTTCATCCAAGGACCGGGCGGCAAGATGAACATCTTCGAACTGACGTTGAACGCGGAAGGTGAGCTGCACATCACGCAACACACTGATTTGTTGAAAGTGTTAAAATCGGCTCTCGGCCTAGAGGAAATCGTGTTGATCCCATGTGGTGGTGGCGACCCGATCGCTGCGGCGCGCGAGCAATGGAACGATGGGTCGAACACGCTCGCAATCGCCCCAGGTGTCGTCGTTACGTATGACCGGAACTACGTTTCGAACGAGCTGCTCCGTTCAGAAGGGGTCGAAGTCATCGAAATCATGTCGAGTGAGTTATCACGAGGCCGTGGAGGCCCACGTTGTATGAGTTGTCCAATTATCCGTGAAGATATTTAACGAGGAGGAGAAACACATGTCCACAACGTTCAACTTTGATTTGAAAGGTCGTCATTTTTTATCGCTTAACGAGTTTTCGCGGGACGAACTGAACTACTTGATCGACTTATCGGCAGCGTTCAAACGTCAAAAGAAACAAGGGATTCCCCACCGGATTTGTGAAGGCAAGAACGTGGCGCTCTTGTTTGAAAAACCGTCGACACGGACGCGCTGTGCGTTCACAGTTGCGGCAATCGACCTCGGCATGCATCCTGAATACCTCGGGAAATCGGATATCCAGTTCGGGAAAAAAGAATCGGTCCGTGATACGGCGATCGTGCTTGGACGCATGTTCGACGGCATCCAATTCCGTGGCTTCGCTCACGAAACGGTGGAAGGTCTTGCACGGGATGGCGGGGTCCCGGTTTGGAACGGTTTGACGGACTTGTATCATCCGACGCAAATTTTGGCCGACTTCTTGACCGTCAAAGAACAAAAAGGTGATTTGGCTGGCATTCGTTTCGTCTACGTTGGAGATGGACGCAACAATATGGGCAACACGCTGTTGATCGGTGGTGCCAAAGTCGGCATGGACATGCGAATCTGTGCGCCGAAATCGCTCTGGCCGTCTGACGAGGTCGTCGATTACGCGCGTTCGGTCGCGGCTGAAACAGGAGCACGCATCACCTTGACGGAGAGCATCGACGAAGCTGTCGCTGATGCGGACGTCATCTATACCGATGTGTGGGTATCGATGGGCGAAGAAGCCGAATATGAAGAGCGGATCAAGCTCCTTCATCCGTACCAAGTGAATATGGACATGGTCGAGAAGACCGGAAATAGAGACGTCATGTTTCTGCATTGCCTGCCGGCGTTCCACGATTTAGAGACCGAGGTTGGGCGAGCGATTCATGAACAATATGGACTGAAAGAGATGGAAGTGACCGACGAGGTGTTCCGCAGCCGCCATTCATACGTGTTCGATCAGGCGGAAAATCGGATGCACACGATCAAAGCCGTCATGGCGGCGACACTCACCGATACGTTTGAATGGCTCGAACGCTAACGAACGAGGAGGCATGTCCTCCTCATTCGTACTAAACGAAAGGGATGAGTTATATGTCTACTAAATTAGATCATGACTCAAGTGGTTCGGCTGGTGCGAGTCCTAGCAAAAAAGATCAACGGTTAGGTCTTGGTGCACTGACAGCCCTCGTCGTCGGTTCGATGATTGGAGGGGGCGCCTTCAACTTGGCGGCCGATTTGGCCCAAGGCGCGAACGCCGGAGCTATTTTGATCGGGTGGGTCATCACCGGTATCGGGATTATCACACTCGGTCTCAGTTTTCAGAACTTGACGATGCGTCGTCCTGACCTAGACGGCGGTGTATACAGTTACGCCCGGGCCGGCTTTGGCCAGTTCGTTGGCTTCAACTCGGCGTGGGGCTATTGGTTATCTGCTTGGCTCGGTAACGTTGCCTACGCCACACTATTGTTCAGCTCGGTCGGTTACTTCTTCCCGATCTTTGAAGGTGGTCAAAACATCGCCTCGATTATCGGCGCCTCCATCATGTTGTGGCTCGTGCACTCGTTGATTTTACGAGGCATCCACGAAGCCTCGATGATCAACATCATCACGACGATCGCGAAACTCGTTCCGATTTTTGCCTTTATCACCATCACCTTGTTCTTCTTCAATATCGATAACTTCACGTTCGACTTTTGGGGCCAAGGCGGCTTCTCGTGGGGCAGTGTGAGAGACCAAGTCGTGTCGACGATGCTCGTCACACTTTGGGTATTCATCGGTGTCGAAGGGGCGGTCGTCTTGTCGGGCCGGGCCCGTAAGCGCTCGGACGTCGGGAAAGCGACCGTCATCGGCTTACTCGGTACGCTCGTCATTTACTTGCTCATCTCGATCATGTCACTCGGATTGCTGAACCCTGAGAGCGTGGCGAACGCTTCGCAACCGGCGATGGCGTATTTGCTCGAATCGGCTGTCGGGCCGTGGGGCGCGATGCTGATCAACGGGGGCCTCGTCATCTCGGTACTCGGTGCTTGGCTTGGATGGACGTTGCTTGCGGCGGAAATCCCATTTGTCGCCGGTAAAGACGGTGTCTTCCCGAAATGGTTCACGAAAGAGAATAAAAATAACGCACCGGCCAATGCACTCTGGCTCACGAACGGGTTGATTCAGTTGTTCCTCTTCACCTTCCTGTTCTCAGACGCTGCTTATAACTTTGCGTTCTCACTCGCTTCGAGCGCCATCTTGATCCCGTATGCGTTCTCGGCGTTCTACCAAGTCAAAGTCGCCAAAAACGGGCTCGGTTATAATGTTGGCGAACGTCGGACGCGTGACCTTATTATCGGTGCGGTCGCCTCGATTTACGGGATTTGGCTGATCTATGCGGCCGGTATCGACTATTTACTGCTCACGACACTTCTGTATGCACCAGGGACGCTGCTCTATATTAAAGCGCAGCGTGAGAACGGAATTAAGACGTTGACGAAAACCGAATGGATCGTGGCCAGCATCTTGACCGGACTCGCGATCTTGGCAGTCGTACGGATTGTATCAGGCAACATCTCAGTCATATGATCGGGGGAATCGAGCATGCGTAACAAACGAGTAGTCATCGCCTTAGGCGGGAATGCGATTCAACAAGGAAAAGATGCGACGGCGGGCGCTCAAATTCGGGCCGTCGAGGCGACGGCCCAGTCGTTGGTCGCCCTCATCGAAGAAGGCGTCGACGTCATCATCACGCACGGGAACGGTCCGCAAGTCGGAAACTTAATTTTGCAACAGGCGGCCGCGGACAGTGCAGCGACGCCGGCGATGCCGCTCGACGTCTGTGGAGCGATGACGCAAGGGATGATCGGGTATTGGTTCGAGAACGCCCTCACGAAGGCACTTCGGTCGCGCGGCCTCGAACGTTCCGTCGCCCCAATCGTGACGCGTTGTGTCGTCGATCCGAACGACAGCGCCTTCAGTCACCCGACGAAGCCGATCGGTCCCTTCTATTCAGAAGCGGAAGCGTCGGCGCTCGAACGATCGACGAGTCACATATTCAAAGAAGATGCGGGCCGCGGTTATCGCCGCGTCGTACCAAGTCCGTACCCGACAGCGATTTGTGAGCATACGGTCATCCGTGACCTCGTCGACAACGGCCACATCGTCGTCGCGTCCGGCGGCGGCGGGATTCCCGTCATCGACACTCCAGACGGATACGTCGGGGTCGAGGCGGTCATCGATAAAGACTTTGCCGCCGCGAAGCTCGCGGAACTCGTCGAAGCGGACATGTTACTCATCTTGACGGCCGTCGAGTACGTCTACGTCAATTTCGGGACGACCGAGGAAGCCGCGCTAACCGAAACGACGAACGAGCAACTCGAGACGTATATCGCCGAAGGTCAGTTCGCACCGGGCAGCATGTTACCGAAAGTTCGGGCCGCCTTGCAGTTTGCCGAGTCGGGAACGGGACGCGTATCCGTCATCACGTCGCTCGAGCAGGCGCACGCTGCTGTCCGAGGAGACGTCGGGACGAGAGTCCGGCTCGCCGCGACGCTCCAACAATGATCAACGCCGTAGACATCTCGTCTACGGTTTTTTTGTGCATAACGCGGACCGGCCGTTTTTGAACCGCGAACAAGGGGAAGGGTTGTTGTATGTCAAACCTGACATTGCTATCATCACCTGTAAACGATTGCACTAATATGGGGGAAGGATGTGACGAAGAGCGGCAACGCTCGAACTTATGCGTCTATTTGAACAGGAGAACGTATACACACAGCAAATGAAGCCACTTGCAGATGAACGTGCCGTCGTCCAAGGGAGCTGCTATCGCTTCACGGTATTGACGAGCCAGTTGATCCGGATGGAGTACGCCGAGGACGGTGTGTTCGAAGACCGACCGACCCAAGTCGTGTGGAACCGGGACTTTGACGTCCCTGACTTCCGGATCATCGAGGACGAGAGTGAACTGCAAATCATCACCGAGCACGTTCATCTGTATTATACGAAAGGACCGTTCGCGCCGAACACGCTCTACGTCGACGTGAAAGGGAACTTTAGTACGTACTATAGCCGCTACACGTTCAACGGCCCGGAACGGACGCTGAAAGGGACGGCCCGAACGCTCGACCATGTCGATGGAGCGACCGAGCTCGGGGAGGGGATCGTCTCCAAGCAAGGCTATGCCGTCATCGACGACTCGGACTCATTTCTCATGACAGACGACCGCTTCGTTGAGCCGAGACGAACAGGTATCCATGATTTGTACTACTTCGGCTACGGACACGAATACAAGCAAGCGCTTCACGATTTTTATAAGCTGACAGGTCCGACGCCGTTGTTGCCACGAAAAGCACTCGGTAACTGGTGGAGCCGCTACTGGCGCTATGACGAGACCGAGTACAAAGGGCTCATGCGCCGGTTCAAAGAAGAAGATATCCCGTTCTCGGTCAGCGTCATCGATATGGACTGGCACGTCACCGACGTCCCTGAAGAGTACGGGAGCGGTTGGACCGGCTACTCATGGAATAAGAATCTGTTCCCGGACCCAAAAGGCTTCTTGACGTGGTTGAAAGAAGAGAACCTGCTCGTCACGCTGAACTTGCACCCAGCCGACGGGGTCCGGGCGTTCGAAGACCAATACGTGGCGATGGCCGAAGCGATGGGGATCGACTCATCGAACGGGGATCGCATCCCGTTCGATTTCTCTGATAAACGCTTCATTCAAGCGTATTTTGAACAGATGCATCATCCGCACGAGGTAGACGGCGTCGATTTTTGGTGGATCGACTGGCAGCAAGGGTCGACCTCGAAAATGGAAGGGCTCGACCCGATGTGGATGTTAAACCATTATCATGCGGCCGATATTTCCCGAGACGGAAATCGTCCGCTGATCTTCTCGCGTTATGCCGGACCGGGCAGCCATCGTTACCCCGTCGGTTTCTCGGGAGATACGCTCATCTCTTGGGCGTCGCTTGCGTTTCAGCCTTACTTCACGGCGACGGCATCGAATATCGGTTACGGCTGGTGGAGCCACGACATCGGCGGGCATTACCGAGGGTCGAAAGACGATGAGCTCGCCGCACGCTGGGTCGCGTTCGGGGTGTTCAGCCCGATCATGCGCTTGCATTCGACGTTCAGTATCTTTAACGGCAAAGAGCCGTGGCGCTTCGGTCTCGAGTCCGAACGGTCGATGAAGTCGTTTTTACGACTCCGCCACCAACTCATCCCGTATTTGTACACAATGAACCGGCGTAATCATCAGGATGCGCTCCCGCTCATCCTCCCGATGTATTACGATCATCCCGACGAAGAAGCGGCGTATGGCGTGCCGAATGAATACTACTTCGGCAGTGAACTCGTCGTATCACCGATCGTCGAGCCGATGAACAAGCGGCTTCACGTCGCGGCGACGAACGTCTGGTTGCCGACAGGCGATTGGTTCGACTTCTTTACGGGTCATCGCTACGAAGGTGATAAGTCGATCCGAGTGTTCCGTGGGCTTGACGAGCAGGCCGTGTTCGCGAAAGCTGGAGCGATCGTCCCGCTGGCCGCTCATCGCTCTGGACGCAACGACACCGACAACCCGACCGATCTCGAGGTCGTCGTCTTCCCAGGGGCATCGAACACGTTCACGCTGTATGAGGATAACGGGACCGACCGGGCTTATGAGACCGGGGCTTACGCCGAGACGACGTTCACCCTCGACTGGGACGAGCGCAGCCTGCACGTTCATATCACGGGCGACACGTCCGTCTTACCGTCAGACCGGACCGTCACATTACTCGTACGCGGGGTGACCGGTTTGGGCGAGTATAAACCGGAGACGCAGACGTTACGACACGAACTCGGTAAAATTGATGAGGAAGTGACGGTGTCGCTCCCTGTCGAGGTGACGAACAACGGTCATCGACTGGAGCGCTTGTATCGCTTCATTGACCGCGCCGAGATATCTTACGATTTGAAAGACCGCCTCTACCGGATGGCGGCGTCGAAGACGAGACTCGAAGCATGGCTGTTCGATCTGCATGCGCTTGAACTCGAACGCGATTTGCAAGATGCGATCATGGAATTGATGCTCGACTGAGGAGAGGGGGCAACCCCTCTTTTGTCTTGTCAGAAAACTGTCGGAATTTGAAAGCGTTTTCACAAGCTGGGTCTCGTATACTAAAAGAAAGATCACCAGTTCGGGAAGCGAGGGATTGAACATGAGACAGCAATGGACAGTCGACGATTTAAGACAACTCGATATCTTCAATAAATGCACGAGCCGCGAGCTAGAGAGCTTGCTACCGCACGTATACTGTCGAACGTACCGCAAAGGGCAGCTTTTATTCATGGAAGGCGACCCACGTGAGCGCGTCTACTTTTTAATCAGTGGGTATGTGAGGCTCGAGCGGTGCAATGAAACGGCGACCCATCAATACACCGACTACTTGAAGCCGAAGCAGCTGTTTCCGTACCGGGGACTGTTGACGGAAACGTATTACCAACATTCGGCGGAAGCGCTGACCGATATTGAAGTCATTTATATGCCGACGGATCGCTTTGAAGCGCTCGTCTCAAGAAATGCGACGATGCTCTTGCACATCGTCGGTCAGATGAATCGAATCCTTGACCTTCATGAACGCCGTGTTCAGGAAATCATCACGCCGAGTGCGAGCGACCGGGTGATCAATACGATCCATTACTTGATTGAAGACCTCGGAGAAAAAGAAGCCGACGGTGTGCGCGTACGTTGTCCGTTCACGACAGTTGAAATCTCGAGACTGTCGGGGACATCGCGCGAGACCGTGTCCCACATCTTATCGCGACTGCGCAAAGAAGACATTCTCCAGTTCGACGCCCGTCAACTCGTGACGTTGCATCCTGAGTATTTTGAACAAGCGACACACTGACGCCACGCTCCATTCGTGGCGTTTTTTTGCACGTCTCGACAAGCGAAGCGTTCGCTATGGACCCTTACATCAGTTATAATTAGTGAGAATCATCACAAAGAAAAATTGTCATGCACGTTTAGAAAGGATGAACGCAGTGAAACGACTGCAAGCTCTCGCTTTGGCCGAGAAAGGACATATCGTCGGGCTCGTCATCGCCGCGGTGATGATCGGGTTGTCCATCTTGGCTCAGGCTTATTTGATCGTCGACGTCGTCGACCGAGTATTTTTAAAAAACGAATCGTTCCAAAGTGTCATCCCGTCTCTAGGTTGGCTCGTGCTCGCGCTGCTCGCACGTGCCTTGTTCGGGTATGTCTCGGGACGCATCGGTGCCAACTTGTCGGAGCGGGCGAAGCGGACGCTTCGACGTCAACTGCTCGACCGCTACACATCGAATCCGATCGAGACGTCTCTATCCGGACAGTCCGGGAAGAAAGTCAGTGTCTATATGGATGCGGTCGATGAGGTCGATGCTTACTTTAGCCAGTACTGGCCCCAAGTCATCCAGACGTCGATCATCCCGCTGCTCATTCTCGTCGTCGTCTTCAGTCAGCACTGGATCTCGGGTGTCATCATGATGGTGACCGCGCCGTTCATTCCAATTTTTTTCATCATCATCGGTATCGCGACCCAGAAGAAGTCTGAAGAGCAGATGGAGAAAATGAACCAGTTCTCAGGGAAATTTTTAGACGTCCTTCAAGGATTGACGACACTCAAGCTATACGGACGTGCCGAGCAAGAAGCGCAAGCGATCGAGAAGAGCAGTCTCGACTTCCGGGACGCGACGATGGTCGTCTTAAAGACCGCTTTCTTGTCAGGGCTCATGCTCGAGTTCATCTCGATGCTCAGCACCGGCGTCGTCGCCTTAGAAGTGGCGCTCCAGATGGTCGTTTGGCAAAACTTGACGTTTTTCGCCGGCTTCTTGATTCTCGTCTTGGCCCCGGAATACTATTTAGCGATCAAAGACCTCGGCAGCGCCTTCCATACCGGGCGTGGTAGCATGGGTGCGGCCGATCGTATCTTCGAGGCGCTCGACGCCCCGGACGACCGCATCGAGTGGGGAGACAGACCGCTAACAAACCGGACGCCCGAACTTGTTCTCGATGCGGTCTCGTTCCAATATGAAGGGGGGCGCTTCACGCTCCACCCGCTGAGCGGGGTAATCCCGGCACGGTCACACGTCGCCTTGGTCGGCGCGAGCGGATCAGGCAAGACGACCGTGTTGAACGTGCTGTCCGGTCTTGTGAAACCGGACAGCGGCCGCGTCCTCGTCGACGGGGAGCCGCTCGAATCGTTCACCGATACGTCTTGGTACGGGACAATCGGGTATATTTCGCAAAACCCGTATTTGTTCGCCGGCAGTCTCGCCGCTAATATCGCCCTCGGTGAGACGGCGGACGAGACTGACATCATGCGGGCGGCTGAAGCCGCCGGCCTCGTCGAGGTCATCGCCAATTTGCCGGACGGATTGAATACCGAGCTCGGAGAAGGCGGTTACGGATTGTCCGGTGGTGAGCGGCAACGCCTCGCCCTGGCCCGTGCCTTCTTGAAGCGTCCAGGTATCATCTTGTTCGATGAACCGACGACCGGTCTCGATTTGGTGACCGAGAGAATCGTTCGGCGCTCGATCGAGGAGTTGTCGCGTGACGCGACGCTTGTCACGGTCGCGCACCGTCTCCATACGATCAAGCAAGCGGACGCGATTTGGTTCATGGACGAGGGGAACCTCGTCGCGAACGGCACACATGAACAGTTGCTCGCTGTCCCGGCCTACGCCGACTTGTTCACGTTACAGAAAGGGGTGAGAGGATGAACTCACTTTGGACGATCACAAAATGGATGATGAAAGAGAAAAAGGATATCATCCTCTCGATCTTCTTCGGCTATACGGCAGGACTCGCGGCTGTCGCCTTGTTCGCGGCGAGTGGATATCTCGTGTCGCGGGCCGGCCTTGTGCCGCCCCTCTATGCGCTCATGGTACCGGTCGTCCTGATCAAGCTGTTCGGCGTCATTCGGGCGGGGAGCCGCTACCGCGAACGCTTGGCGTCACACCGGGCGACGTTCACGATTTTAAGCGAACTGCGCGTCCGGTTTTATCGCCAGCTCGAACCGCTCGTGCCGAACATCTTCGCCAAATACCGGAGCGGGGACTTGCTCGCCCGTGTCGTCGGGGACGTCGAAAGCCTTCAAAACTACTTTTTGCGGGTGTTTTATCCGCCAATCATCTTAGTGCTCGTCTTCTTGAGCACGATCTTCTTCGTCACGTTCTTCTCGATGACGGTCAGCCTTTGGCTCGTGTTCGGGGTGTTCGTGACCGGCTTTTTGATTCCGATCTTGTTTGCCGGCATCCGAGCGAAGCATGACCAGGAAATTCGGGCCTTGCGCGGCGATTTGTCGAGCGGGGTGACCGAGATGATGTACGGGTACCGCGATTTATTGTTGCACGACCAGCTCGGCCAGACCCGTGACGACTTGCTCGCTCGAAGCGATCGTTACGCCGCCGCACAGCGCCAAGACGTGACGAACCAGTTCTTTAACTCGTCGCTCGTCGTCGCCGCGTCACTGCTCGTGTCGTGGGGCGTGCTCGCGATCGGTGCCTACCTTGTCGTCGATGGCGAACTGGACGGCCTGTTCTTGGCCATGCTCGTCATGATGTCATTGACCGCGTTTGAGAACGTGACACCGATGGCGGTCTTCCCGGGTCACTACGCCGATAGTAAACAAGCGGCAAACCGCTTACTTGAGGTCGTCGAACCGAGTGAGCACCTCGTGGCTGCAGAAGCGGCCCGTGACGACATAGCGCTTCAGACGGCGCCTGACATTTCGTTTGAACGTGTAAGTTACCGCTATCCGGATACGTTCCGTGCCGTCCTAGACACAGTTGATGTGACGTTACCGCGCGGATCGAAGACCGTGATCGTCGGTCCGAGCGGGTCTGGCAAGTCGACGCTCCTGCAACTGTTGCTCGCGTTTGTAAGGCCAGAGACAGGCGAAGTACGAATCGACGGTCAGCGCTTGAATGAGGTCACACAAACATCGGTCTGGTCTCAAGCGAGTGTCGTCATGCAAGAGAACCACTTCTTTTTCGGTACCGTCCGAGACAACTTGGCCCTTGCCGGAGACTTCTCCGATGACGAGATGGAGCTGGCGCTGCGAAGCGTCCGCCTCGGTTTCGCGCTCGATGAGCCAATGCTCGAGAAAGGGGCGAACTTGTCCGGAGGGGAACGGCAACGGCTCGCCATCGCCCGGGCGTTGTTGAAGAACGGGTTGCTCTGGATTTTAGATGAAGCGACGTCGGCGTTAGACGCGCGCACCGAATCCGATGTGTTCACTGAAATCTTCCGGAAGGCGGACGAGGCGACACTCGTCATGGTCAGCCATCGTCTGACCGGGCTCGAACGGTTCGACCAAATCATCGTCATGGAAGCAGGTCGCATCATCGAGTCAGGGTCATACGACGATTTGATGCGCGCCCGCGGCATGTTTTATGAGTTGAAACAAATCGAACAAGATGTGTTCGCCTGAACGAAAAAAACGAGCGGCTCCGTCGGAGAGCCGCTCGTTTTTATATGGCAAATCTGGGTGCAACAAATGGGGGTTGTCGCAATGCTTTCAAAAAGAGTGTCGTGGAGGGGAATCCACGGGCCGTAACAAGTTTTGGGGAACGGTTACGTCCAGCTGTGGCAGCTACAACTCGAGTATAAGTGATAACGATTCTCATTGTCAATTATAAAAATAAAAATAAACCGCAGACGGGATGTCTGCGGTCGAGGTCATACGAGTCGAGTCAGTTTGACGGAACGCCTTTACTGAGTGTAAAGCGGATCAAGCTGAACAAATAACGGATGTAGAACAAGGCGAACGCGTAAAATACAGCGACTGCCGGTGCGTTCAATTCGACACCCGGAATGTTCATGAGAAACTCCAAGATGAGAATCGATAGCAAGAAGACGTAGAGTCCAGCATCGAGATAGAGCGGCATCAGCTTGCCGCGTTGATGCCAAAACGTCCGGACGAGCGGGGCGACGATCATTCCGATGATGCGCTCGGCGAAGCCGATGCTAAGCACGGCGATCATAAAGGCGGCTACCGTCTCGAACGTCACAAGTTTTGAGAAGGCAAACATGGACATAAGCAAGAGCGGCCCGATGAAAATCATCATCGAAAGGGACGTGCGTAAAAAGATGAGTAAGTTCTGTTTGATTGTGTCGACTCCCCCAAAGAGCGACTGTCGGAACGTCTTGCCACGTTGATAGTCAAGGACGAACGATCCCACGAACATCAATCCGAATAGCGATAACAATATTGTCATGAAATGTGTTTCCCCTTTTTCTAGTCAAATCTATGATTAATTATGTTTATTCTAACCAAAGTCTAGCCTAGTGTACCGATTCGCTAGTTGAAAGTAAAGCGGGAAAACTGTCAAAGTTAGTAAAGTTTTGAGAACGTTATCGGCTTTATAAAGCCAAAATGAAACGGTTTCGTCCAGATTCTTTTGCGTGGTATAACGCTTCGTCGGCATGCTTCAAGACGCTATCAACTTCGATATCGTTCGAATGACAGGCCCCGAGCGAGACCGTGATGTGAAGCGTGCCTGCACTCGTCTCGAATGGGAACGTCGAGACTTTTTCTCGTATAGATTCGGCGAGACGGGACACTTCGTCCTTTTGAGCGTTCGGCATGATGATCAGAAATTCTTCACCACCGAAACGGCCGACGAGATGTCGGTCGTCACTTTCGGTGACGAGCAACATGCCGAGCTCGCGCAGTACGTCGTCCCCGACATCATGACCGTACGTGTCGTTGACGCGTTTGAAGTGATCGATATCGACGAGGATGAGGGCGTACGCTTCCGCCTCGACGGTCAAGTTGGCCATCGCCTCATTCAACAGACGGCGGTTGGCGATACCAGTCAAAGCGTCGGTACGGGCCAGTTGCTGCTGATGCTGAACGTTCTCAAAGTGACGTCTCAGCTCTTGGAGCAAGCGATAAGCGGCACATGCCCCGGCGTAGATCACAACGATATAGACGAATAAAATGGGATAGAACAGTTCGAGCGGGAGGGCATAGTAGAGCGCCGACCCGAACGCAGCGACGCTGATCGTCGTGAAGACAAGGAGCGTGTTACGGGTGTTGTCGAGCTTGAGCCGCAACAGACTTGTCGGCAGGACGAGTGCGACCATCGTCGCGATAGCTAAGTAAAATCCGACGTATTCGCCATCCGTTATCATGAAAAAACGACCGATGAGAAACAACATACCGGCGACGACACCGCTCACCCAACCGCCGAACAAAACGGCGAGCATAATCGGGATGGAACGAAGGTCGATCAATATTTTTTCGAGATGAAGCGCGTTCGCGAGCAAAATCAAGGCGATGAGACCGCTCTGGATACCGAGCAGGATACGCAACTTTAAAAACGACTGCGGCGTCATTCGAGGCCGGTTACGAAACGGCAAGAACGAGATGGTGAACAGGGTGAACAGAATACAAAGGTTGATGAAAAAAGAGTTGATGATGGTGAGCATACACGTGTCCCCTTGTGCGAGATAGAAATCATTAATTCAAGTATGAAAACTCTGGATCGCGATGAATCGTCAAGCTGTTACCACTCACGCCATTCCTCCGTGATGTCTTCATCGGTTTCATACCCGGCGATGGCTGCACCGGCTCGGATGAAGTCGTACAGCTCCTCACGTTCGAGCGTCTCGATAAAATGGTCGTGCTCTTCGTCGAGGCCGTTCAAACGCAGGACGACATCGCGGACTGCCCAGAGGATCGCTGCTTCAGAGCCGTCGGAATGGGTCAAAGCGCTCGTATAACGCCGGAGCGCGGCGTCGACAGCGAGGATCGCCGACAGCGTATAGACGTCGTCGCCTTCGTTCAGCCGGTCTTCCCACAACAAGGTTGGGCGGTTCGCCCACAACTGGTCAAAATCCATGGATGGATCCTCCTTCTGGCCGTGATTGTATCTTCCTCTCTATAATAGCAAAAAAGTTTGGTATGATAGATGAAAAGGGGGACTGTCCGTGCGTTATTGGGATCATTTTAAACGAGCGTTCATTCCGATCGCGCTCATCTTAATCGGTTTAGCCATCTTTTACACATTATCGGCACGAAACAACCTGGTGTTGACCATACTTGGGGCAGCGATCGTCGGTGTGATTTTATTTTTAGTGATGCGCCATATGAACCGGGTCGAAGACTGAAGACGAGAACACGTTTGGGGTTCTCGTTTTTTGTTGTCGGCGTGCTTTTTTGGGTACACTACATAGTAAGGAGGGATTCATTATGGCAAAAGCTACATTTGCGGGAGGCTGTTTTTGGTGCATGGTCAAACCGTTTCATAAATACGAAGGTGTCGAACGAGTCGTGTCCGGTTACACAGGCGGACACGTCGACAATCCGACCTACCAACAAGTCTGTTCGGAGACGACGGGTCATCTAGAGGCGATCGAAGTGACGTTCGACCCGGAGGTCATCTCATACGAGGAGCTGCTTCGGATTTACTGGCGACAAATCGATCCGACAGACGGGGGCGGACAGTTCAACGACCGCGGCGAATCGTATCGACCGGCCATCTTCTATCATTCGGAAGAACAACGGGACGCGGCCGAACGCTCGAAGCAAGAAGTCGAGAATTCGGGACGGTTCGAACGTCCGATCGAAGTCGAGATCCGTCCGGCCAAGACGTTTTGGGAAGCCGAGGACTATCATCAAGACTACTATAAGAAAAATCCGTTCCGCTACGAGATGTACCGGGTCGGCTCGGGTCGCGCCAAGTTCGTGAAAGAGGCGTGGAGCGATAAGAAACAAAAACAAGAACTGAAAGACCGTTTGACGCCGATGCAGTTCAAAGTCACGCAAGAGAACGGGACTGAACCGCCGTTCCAAAACGAGTATTGGGATGAGGAACGGGAAGGGTTGTACGTCGATGTGATCGATGGCACGCCGCTGTTCACTTCTCGCGACAAGTTCCAGTCGAACTGTGGCTGGCCAAGCTTCGCGCGACCGATCGAAGAGAAGCGGCTCGATGTGAACATGGACACGACGCACCACATGGTCCGGACGGAAGTGCGTTCGAAGCATGCCGACAGTCACCTCGGTCATCTATTTGACGATGGTCCGAAAGAACTCGGCGGCTTACGCTACTGTATCAATTCGGCTTCGCTCCGATTCATCCCGAAAGAAGAGCTCGAGTCTGCGGGATACGGGGAATACAAACATCTATTCGACGCATGAAGGGGAGACAGCCATGTTCACATCCGTCAAACAACAAATTCGCCGTGATACGATCGCGACGGTTCTAGATTATTACGATCATTCGATCCGGAACCTGACCGAAGCGGCACGGCGGGAAAAGTACGACAAGATGAGTACGAGTCCGTTCTCGTTCTTTCGTGGAAGCTCGCATTTGTTCTATTACGATTTTGCGAAAGTACCGCTCGCTTTCGATACGAGCGAGGCCTATCCGACGTTCATCCAAGGAGATCTTCACTTTGAAAACTTTGGGGTGTTCGGGGACGGGGCCGGGACGATCATTTATGATGTGAACGACTTTGATGAGGCATACCTCGGTTCGTATTTGTTCGATGTGCTCAGAATGGCCATTTCTGTCGACTTGTTCGCCGCCGAATCGGGCTTCGATTCCAACGAAGCGATTGAAGTGTACGCCGAGACGTATGCGCTCGCCATCAGACGGTACGCGAAAGGGAAAGACGGAGACGTGCAGTTTACGAAAGCGAATACGTCTAAAGCCATCAAAAAAGTGATCAAGAAGGCAGAGAAGAAGCAAGACGCGTTCATGTCGGAACGGACCGAAGTCCGGGACGAAGAACGTTACTTCGCGACGAGCGATGACTTAATCCCGGTCAGCGAGAAGACGGCGACGAAAATCAAACAGGCGTGGCCTGAGTATTTGAACTCGTTGTCGGGAGAGCATCGCCATCACGCCGATCATTACGACATCAAAGACATCGCCATTAAACGCGAGAGCGGGACGGCCTCGATCGGGCTCGAACGGTACTATATCTTGATCGAAGGGGCCGACGAGGAACATGACGAGGATGTCATCTTAGAGATGAAGCAAGCGCAATCGGCCGTCCCGTCCTTGTTTTTGCTGACCCATCCGTTGTTCGAGGACGGTCTGTCCCATGAAGGTGCGCGGGTCATCGCTGCCCAGCGTGCCATGGTGCATAGCCAAGACCCGTATCTCGGTTACTTCACGATCGACGGCAACGAGTATTACGTGCGGCAACGTTCGCCCTACAAACGGAAAGTGAAAGCGAAGCACATCAAGAACGAATCGTCGCTGATCGAAACGTTAAAAGTCCAAGCCGAGATCACGGCGAAAATCCATGCCCGGGCCGATGCGGACGCGAACGTTCTCGAGTATGAGGCGAGCGAGCGGATTGCGGAAGCCATCGGAGAGGCGCTGCCGTTGTTCGTTCGTCAAATCTCACGCTGGGCCCATTTTTACGCCAATCAAGTTCGTTTCGATTTCGAGGCGTTCACATCATGGGTCGAAATACGGTCTGAATCCGACTGAACCGAGCAAGACACTTGCGGTGAGGGACGGGTTTGTTTCAAAATGAGAGGGAAAAGGATGTGTTCGACCTATGATCACTGAGCAACAAGTCATCGCGCAAATGAAACACGTGATGAGTCAAATCGAACAGTCGAGCGGAGAGACGCAAAAGCGCCATCTGGCCAAGTTGATGGGTTACTGTGAGCTCATGTTGGCGGAGACGACACCCGCCGCACCGGTCGCGCAGGCACCTGTCGTCTCGGCGGAGCCGAAGCAACCGTTAGACCGGCAAATGGCCGCATTCCTCGGCATCCCTCTAGAGGATGAAGACGAACCTAAAACCGATTC
This sequence comes from Exiguobacterium sp. SH5S13, assembly GCF_004337085.1. Classification (NCBI taxonomy): domain Bacteria; kingdom Bacillati; phylum Bacillota; class Bacilli; order Caryophanales; genus Exiguobacterium; species Exiguobacterium sp. SH5S13. The sequence goes on from NZ_SJUS01000022.1 coordinate 26,401, forward strand.
GCTGCTCGATTTCTAAGCTGTGCCCTCGTGGCATGGCTTTTTTTATGAGGCGTCCACATTGACTTATATACCATAGGGGGTATAATGGAGATACTAAAACTTTTAAACAACGGAGGCGTGCCCATGCTTGATTTTTTGTTTGTCGCAGTGGTGATCGGATTGATTTATTTTTGGTGGACGAAGCGAAACAGCACGAAAACAGTATCGACGGACGAGTTGAAGCGAAAGATTGCGGAAGAGCGCAACATTCAACTACTCGATGTGCGGGAGCCGCACGAATATAAAGGCGGACACATTAAACAAGCGAAAAACGTACCGCTCTCAGGGTTCGGTAACGCGGCAGCACAATACCCAAAAGATAAAGAACGTCCCGTTTACGTCATCTGTCAAAGCGGGATGCGGAGCCAGCGGGCAGCGGCGATGCTGAAGAGTGCGGGCTATACAGACGTCTACTCGGTCAAAGGCGGCATGAGCTTCTGGCGCGGCTGAGCAACAACCGGTTGAACGATTTCGTTCAGCCGTTTTTTTGTGGGCTGATGTTTCTACTTTTGATTTGGAAGCGAGTCTGCTACGGTAGGAGAATAGGAAAGAGAGAGGGGATACCGACATGGCAGTCATTTTATTCGATATCGATGGGACGCTCGTCGACACGACCGTTCCGATGACGAAAGCGATTCACGAGGCACTCGAACAGCTTCCGCATCTTGAAAAGCCGAGCGAGGACGCGGTCCGGTCTGGCTACGGTTTGGCTGGGGACGCCTTTTGGGAGCACGTCATCCCGGAGGCGACGCGCGAAGAGATCCGTCAAATCCGTAAACTTCGTCACGAGACGCTCGAGCAGGCGATGGCGGGGCAAAACGTCTTGTTTGACGGCATCTACGACATGCTTGAGACGCTTCGCGCGAACGGGCATACGTTGACGACGGCAAGCAACTGTGGCGTTCACTATATGAACTTGATCCTCGATACGCAAGGCATCCGTCAGTTCATGACGGCACCTGAATGTCTCGAATCGGTTGGTGGCGAGAAGAAGGCCGATATTTTGACGGCGCACCGCCTGCGCCACGGGGATGCACATTATGTCATGGTCGGTGACCGCAAGTCGGACGTCGAAGCGGGCCGGGCCCATGATTTCCCGGTCGTCTTGACCGGATTCGGCTTCGGGAACGAGGACGAGTGGGCGCTCGCCGATTATGTGATCGCGACGCCAAACGATTTGGTGACGTGGCTCGACAACTGAAAAAACGCCTGTTGAAAAAATTCAACAGGCGTTTTTTTATAGTCCGAGCGAAATATATTTCACTTCTAAAAACTCTTCGATGCCGTGATGACCGCCTTCACGGCCGAGACCGCTCTGTTTCCATCCGCCGAACGGCGCTTGCGGGGTCGAAGGCAGGCCATCGTTGACGCCGACAATCCCGTATTCGAGCGATTCCGCCAAGTAAAGGGCCTCGTTAATATCTTGTGTGAAGATATAAGACGCGAGGCCGAACGGCGTGGCGTTCGCCCGCTCGATGACTTCGTCGAGCGTGTTGAACGAAGCGATCGGGGCGACGGGCCCGAACGTCTCCTCGTTCATGCAGAGCATATCCTCGTTCGCGTAGCGGACGACGGCCGGGCGGACGAACAAGCCGTCAAGCTGTTCACCGCCAGTGATCTCACCCCCACGGATTTGGGCGTCCTCGAGGTGTTTCATCACTTTCTCGACCGCAGCCTCGTCGATGAGCGGACCGATGTCGATGCCGTCGTCGAGCCCGTTCCCGACCTTGAGCGCTTGCACGGCTTCGATGAACCGCTCCGAGAATTCGTCGACGATCGAACTCTCGACGTAAATCCGATTGGCACAGACGCATGTCTGTCCACCGTTACGGAACTTGGTCGCAATCGCTTGTGGGACGGCCTTGTCGAGGTCCGCTTTCGCCGTGACGATGAGCGGGGCGTGGCCACCGAGCTCGAGCGAGATTTTCTTCATCGTGTCGGCGGCACCGCGCATGAGCGTCTTGCCGACTTCGGTCGACCCGGTGAACGTCAGCTTGCGTACACGTGGGTCGTGCTGCCAAACGTTGACGATACGAGCGGCACTGCCGGTCACTAGATTGATGACACCTTTCGGGAAACCGGCCTTCTCGGCCAATTTGACGAGTTCGATCGCTGTGAGCGGTGTCGCCGAGGCCGGTTTCAAGACGACGGTGCAACCGGCTGCTAGAGCCGGTGCCAATTTGCGGGTGATCATCGCCGCCGGGAAGTTCCACGGTGTGATGGCAGCGATGACGCCGACCGGTTGTTTGATCGCGAAAATGCGTTTCTCTTTTGAAGAAGCAGGAATCGTCTCACCATAGACGCGCCGTCCTTCCGCGGCATACCACTCGATGAATCCGTTGGCATAGCGGATTTCGCCGATCGCTTCTTTCAGCGGTTTGCCTTGTTCTTCGACCATCGTTCGCGCGAGCGCTTCCGTCTCTTCATCGATCAAGCGATGCCATTCGAGCAGTAGGGCGCCCCGGTCTTCGGCTGTCCGCTGCTGCCAGTCTTTTAAAGCGGCCTGGGCCGCGTCGACAGCGAGGCCGGCCTCGCTGTCGTCACTCTTTGTCACGGTTGCTATTACGTTACCGGTCGCCGGATTCCGGACCTCGATTGTCTCATTCGTCTCGATCCAGTCACCGTTAATGAAGTTGTTCTCAGCTCGCATCGTGTTCTCCCCTTTCGTCTGTGTCACACTGTAAAAGTACCCGATTTAAAAAAACATACACAATTTTACAGCGGGGCACGACAAAAAACCGTCACTCAGATGAGTGACGGGATCAGACACGAAAATCTTGGCGGGCCAAATGGCGAATCTTTCGACCGAGGCGCCTTGAGTTAAAGTAGGCGACGACGGAGACGACACCACCCGACCAAAACAGCCACTCATCAGGCCGGATATAGCCGAACAGACCGACGAACAATCCGAGAACGATGACGCCCGAGTTGAACGTCTGGCGATGGAGCAATTCTTTCGATTCGAGCTCGCGTTGGAACATCACCTGCTCGGACAACCGTTTCCGGGTCGGCTCTTTCAAATAGTTCTCGAGCAACGGCGGCACGTTCAACAGTTTCTTGCCGTAGTTGAGCGCCGTCATGACGTAGCGGTTTTGGATCGTCGTCCCGTCTGATTCGAGCCATTGGATCACGATCGGTTTACCGAGCGTGAACAAATCGATTTTCGGGTCGAGAATCTGTAAAATCCCGAGCAACGTCGAGGCGGCACGACCGAAGAAGGCGAACTCGGCCGGCAGTTGGATCGGCTCGTTCTTCACGAGCAGTTGGATATCTTGCAGCACTTTTTCGATCAATTTTGTATCGACCGTATCAATGTCGGTCTCTAAATAGAATGTGACCGCCTTTTCGATTGCTTGGCGGATGTTATGTTTATTCGCCGTCGGCAACAAAAAGCGCAAGTCTTCGAGGGCATCGACGACACCGTCGTAATCGAGCGAGATGAACGCCTGCAAGATCTTTCGGATCGTCGCCATGTCTTGCGCGGTCGACGATCCGACCATGCCGAAGTCGAGCAGGATGATCGTTCCGTCGGCCCGGATCTGGACGTTACCAGGGTGGGGGTCGGCGTGGAACTGTCCGCCGAATAATAGCTGTTCCGCGGCCATCGTGAACAGCCGTTCGGCGAGAGCGGAGCGGTCGATATTGTTTTCTTTTAAGAACGCAATATCTGTAATGCGACGGGAGTCGACCCAATCCATCGTCAATATCCGATTCGTACATAAATGATCGTAGTAGCCCGGGATGTAGACGTTTGGGTTTTCAGCATACTTCGCTTTGAAATACAGCGCGTTTTTTAATTCGGTTTGGAAATTTAGTTCATCCCCGATGACAAAAATCATTTGGCGATATAAGCTATCTAAGTCGGTCGATTTGGCGAGCGGCGTCCGTTTGAGCATCGTCGTGACGATTCGCATCGCTTTGAAGTCGGTGCGGATGATTTTTTCGATGTCCGGACGCTGGATTTTGAGCGCGACCCGTTTCCCGTTTTCAAGGAGCGTGGCCCCGTAGACTTCCCCGATCGAGGCGGAGGCGACGGCGTCGATGCCGACGTCTTTCACGACTTGGGTGTACGGTACGCCCCATTCGGCCTCGAGGATGGCACGAGACTTATCCCAACCTGACGTCGGTACGCGGTCGACGAGCTCGGACAACTCATTGAGGACGGACGGCGGCAGCAAATCGGCCCGGATCGACAAGAATTGACCGAGCTTGATCAACAGTCCCTCTAGGCGGAGCGCGTTACGTTTATACTCGCGGGCGAGCTGCAACATGAGCGCCTCGTACTCTTCCGGAGAGGCGAGACCTTGCTGCTGTTTGCGTGAGAATGCATAAATCTTAATGATGAATCGGGCAAACATTGTGACGATGATCCATATGCGGAACAAGGCGATTCGTTTCATAAAAATACCGACATCCTTTACAAGCAGTCGCTCGACTGATCTGATTTTTTTGTATCTTTACTTTACCATATAATGCTTTCGAGAAAGGGCAAGGGATGTTTATGGAGTGGGAATTATTGAACGTCGTTGGAACAATTGCGTTCGCGGCGAGTGGAGCCATCATCGCGATGGACGAAAAGTACGATATTTTTGGAGTTTGGTTGCTCGCCTTCACGACGGCTTTCGGCGGCGGGGCAATCCGTAACGTCTTGCTCGGCAACCCCGTCAGTTTGATTTGGCAACAAAACGATTTATTTATTCTCTGTTTTCTCGTCGCGCTCCTCATCTTCCTGCTCCCGAGCGTCGTCTTGCCGCATTGGGAAAGATGGGGCGTCATCGTCGACGCGATCGGCTTGGTCGCGTTCTCTTTCCAAGGGGCGCAAGTGGCTATCAAATTGGATTTGCCGTTGTCGGCAGCGATTGCGGCGGCCGTCCTGACCGGAGTCGGCGGTGGTGTCGTCCGCGACTTGCTTGCCGGACGGAAACCGCTCGTCTTGCAGGCGGAAGTGTACGCGATTTGGGCGATCATCATCGCGGTCGTCACGTACTACTTCCGGCTCGAAGGCGGACTTCCGGTGTATGCGTTATTGATTGTCGTAGCGACGCTTCGAGTGATATCCTACTATCGGAAGTGGAATTTACCAGCACGAAAAGTGAGATAAGGGGGAAATCATATGAAATTATTACTCATTACCGGTGCTGCCTTGATGGCGCTCGGTGTCGCGCTCGGCGCGTTCGGGGCTCACGCATTGAAAGAGCGTCTGGCGCCGAATATGCTCGCGAACTGGCAGACGGGGGTCTTGTACCACATGATCCATGCGATCGGCATCATTGCGCTTGCTAGTATTTTGACGAAAGTGAGCATCAGTCAATTCAACACAGCCGGTTGGCTCATGTTTGCCGGCATCCTATTCTTCTCGGGCAGCTTGTATGTCATGGCGCTTACAGGTATCACGAAACTTGGAGCGGTCACACCAATCGGCGGTGTTCTTTTCATCGCGGCATGGGTGTTCGTCATTATCGGTGCATTCAAACTGTAACGAAATATCCATCGAGCGTTAACACTTCGTCTGTATCCTTAGACGTGTGAGACCCCTCGATTTCACACCCGCAACGAACGTTCGGTCAGTCCTGTCATCTTCGCCTTGAGCGAGAAGTCAGACTGACCATTTTTACTTTTTTTGGGAATGGATGAGTTTAGAAAAAATGCTGGAATATGCTTTTTTGAAATAAGGTAAATGATTTACGGTTTTCAATTACTATTACAGAAACGTTTCAAACCATAAAAAATCGAAAAAACGTTGAAATACAAAGAAGAGGGAATGCCAACGGCTTTCCCTCTTCTTTGTCGTAATCAAAGTGAAATATAACTTTAACAGGAAAACATTCGACACTTCGATATAATTAGTCGTGTTGAAACTAAAAAATTAATCGTTTTTGTTACATAGAAAAACGACCGACTTAAATAGAGTATGTAAAACTAGCCCGTCAAATTAGAAAGGATGTCTGCATTGATTAATTGGAAACGTACTGTCTCAGCACTTACGCTGAGCGCCTTGCTCCTCGGCACGCACTCGGTAGCCGATGCCTCGACGACAATCAAAGAGAAGCAAGAGCAACAGAAAAAAGTTAAAGAGCAACGAAATAGCGTCAAACAGAATCAATCGAATACGTCTTCGAAAATTCAACAGAACACTAAAGAAATCTCGAAGGTACAAGAAGAAGTCAACAAAATGGACGCTCAGCTTCAAGACATCATCTACGACGTAGCGGCAAAACGCCAAGAAATCAAACGTACAGAGATGAAGATTGAAGATCTCGAAGTGGACATTAAAGGTTACGAGAAAAAGATGATCGCTCAAGAAAAAATGATGAAAGAGCGGATGGCCACGATGCAAACGAACGGTGGCGGTTCAATCAACTGGGCAGAATTCATCTTTGGATCAAAAAACTTCTCTGACTTGATCACACGCATGATCACGGCTGGTACGATCCAACGTAGCGACCAAGAGTTGTTCAACGACTACGAAGCGACACGTCTATCTCTTCAAGAAGCACAAGCCGCACTCAAAGCAGAGCGGGCCTCACTTCTAGAGCAACAGAAAGCACTTGAAGCGCGTCAAGCCGAACTCGAGAAGAAGATGAAACAGCGTGAAGCTCGCATTAAAGAACTTGAAGAGAAAAATATCGAATTTGAAACGCAAATCTTCGACCTACAAGAAATCGAAGCGACGTTGATCGCTCAAGAAGAGGCGATTGCAGCTGAAATCGAAGCACAGCGCCGTGAAGAAGAAGAAGCGCGTCGTCGTGCGGAAGAGGCAGCACGTCAAGAAGCGGCTCGTAAAGCTGAAGAGGCACGCCAAGCTGAGGCTGCCAAAGCAGCGGCCGCGCAACAAGCCGAAGAAGCGAGAGCTGAAGCTGCACGTCAAGAAGAAGCGGCTAAAGCTGCGGCTGCACAAGCTGCTGCTCAGAAAAAGCAGAACAGTAATACTAATTCCCAGTCATCGTCGTCTTCAAACCAAACGACACAAAATAATGTGACAGCTTCTAAACCGGCTGCACCACCGGCACCTAAGCCTAAGCCAGCACCAAAACCGGCACCGGCTCCTAAACCGGTACCGACTACGCCGACAGCTTCGGCACCGGCACCATCGAGCGCGAAATTCATTCAACCGACGACTGGTCGTTTCTCGCAAGGTTTCGGACCGGCAAGCGGACAGTTCGGCTATTCGTTCCATAACGGTGTCGATATCGCCGGACCAGTCGGTACACCGATCCGGGCTTCGGCAACTGGAACGGTCATCCGGGCTGGATGGGGTGGCGCTTATGGGAACCACGTCATGATCGCCCACGTTATTGGCGGTCAAGTCTGGACGACTGTCTATGCGCACATGAACTCGGTATCAGTTAGCGCTGGTCAGCGTGTGACGCAAGGGTCAAACATTGGAACGCTCGGGAACACTGGAAACTCTTCAGGCCCGCACCTTCACTTTGAAATCCACCAAGGCAGCTACTCGTACTCGTCTTCGAGCGCCGGTAGCACCGTCAACCCACGTCAGTTCTTCTAATCCTAAACAAACGAGCACTCGTCAATCGCGACGGGTGCTCGTTTTTGCGGAAAAATAGTGCCCATCCATTGCGGATAGGCACTATTTTTAACATAATTAAGCGAGAATTCTCCCACCTCTAAGCGTCTGGGGCATAGCCCAGCGTAGGTGGGAGATGAATCGCCCGTACATAAACCTCTTGGCCATCCCTGTGACAGATATGACGAACAGAAGTTCGTGATTCCGTCAGATTTCCCTTCCCCCGCCGCGGGTATCGGATGAGGAAGGCGTTCATCACGATCATCGGTCGAGAGGAGGCGCAGACATGCTGAAGGGCTACAAATACCGGCTCCACCCGACCGCGGCACAGGCCGAGTTCCTCGTCAGGACGATCGGCTGCGCCCGCTTTATCTACAACAAGCTGCTCGAGGACCGCATCGCTATCCACGAGGAGACGAAGGCGAGCGGCGGGTCGAAGCGGAAGCCGCCGACACCGGCCTCCTACAAGCCCCTGTTCCCGTTCCTGTGTGAGGCGGACAGCCTCGCGCTCGCCAACGCAAAGCTGCACCTCGACACGGCGTTCGCGAAGTTCTTCGCCGGGACGGCCGGCTTCCCGGTGTTCAAGTCGAGACGAAAGGCGCGCGCGTCCTACACGACGAACAACCAGCACGGCACGATCCGCATCGAGGGGGACCGGGTCCGGCTCCCGAAGGTCGGGTTCATCCGGTTCACACAGCACCGAATCTTCGACGGCGAGATCCGCTCCGCGACCGTGTCGATGACGAAGACGGACAAGTTCTTCGTGTCGCTCCTCGTCGAGCAGCCCGACGAGCCGTGGGTCCCGGCCGAGCACAAAATCGGGATCGACCTCGGCCTCGGGCACTTCGCCGTCATGACGAACGACGCGCTCGTGACGGAGACAATTCCGAACCCGCGCAACCTACGCGAGGCCGAGGAACGGCTGAGACGAGCGCAGCGCGCGCTCTCCCGCAAGAAGCCCGGCAGCCGGAACCGCGAGAAGGCGCGGCTCCTGTTGGCCAAAAAGCATGAAAAGGTACGGAACCGCCGACATGACTTCCTCCACAAGCTGTCACGACGCATCGTCGACGAGAACCAAGTCGTCGTCGTCGAGACGCTGAAACCGAGGGAGATGATGCAGGACCGCCGCCTGGCAAAGTCGATCGGGGACGCCGGGTGGGGCGAGTTCGTCCGCCAGCTCGCCTACAAATGCAGGTTCCACGGCCGCACACTGATCCAGGCCGACCCGTGGTTCGCCTCGACCCAGGTTTGTTCGGCCTGTGGCGAGAACGGCGGCAAGAAGGACCTGCACGTCCGCGAGTGGACATGCGCCGCATGCGGCACGCACCATGACCGCGACGTCAACGCGAGCCTCAACCTGTTGCGTCTCGCCGACTGAAACACTCCAGGGCAGGGACTGCCCGACGAGCTTGGTCCACAACCGTGGCTGGTAAGAGCACGGTCTTCCCAAGAAGCTCCCACTTCAAGTTGCGAAGCAAATAAGTGGTGAGTAGTTCACTTAGCTTGCTCGATGTCGTCTTGTTTTGTGTCAGTCATACGGAATCGCTCGCGAACGAGATAGATGATCGTTAAGCCGACCAACCATGGGATCCCGAACTTGAGCAAGATGTTGAAATCGGTAAACCATGTCGTGATCATTAAGCTGAGCAACAGCCCGGCACCTAGGAGCGGTAAGAACGGATAGCCAATCATACGGACAGGGAGTTTACGCCCCGTCCATTTTTTGCGGAAGAATAAGTGTGAGACGAAGACCATGAACCATGTGAAGATCGCCCCGAACATCGAGATGCCCATGAGGAACGGATACGACGTCTCCATGAACACTTGAAGCAATGCCGCGAGGACGATTCCGCCTGTCGAAACGAACAAGGCAGGCATCGGAATCCCGCTTGTGCTTACTTTTTTGAAGATACGCGGTGCGTCGCCGGCTTCGGCGAGTGAGTACATCATGCGCGTCGAGGCATACAATTGCGCGTTCATCGCCGACAAGGCGGCGACCAAGATGACGAAGTTCAAAATGCTAGCCGCGCCAGGCACATCAAACTGCTGCATGACGAGGACGAACGGGCTTTGATCGATACCGGCCTGCTGCCATGGGATGAGCATGAGCATGATGGCGATCGTGATCAAATAGAAGAACGTCAAGCGGAACACGGTCGCCCGCAACGCCTTTGGTACGGCGCGGTCCGGGTCTTTCGCTTCGCCAGCCGTGACGGCGACGAGCTCTGTCCCGAGGAAACTGAAGAGCGAGATGAAGATCGTCACCCACATGCCGTAAAATCCGAAAGCGAAGAACCCTTCATTTCCGGTCGTGATCGATTCGATCGGTGAGCCCGGTTGGCCGAACAGTGCGGCCGCACCGAGGACGATGAAAAGAATGATGGCAGTGACTTTGATGAATGATAACCAGTATTCGGTCGTCCCGAACGTATGGACGTGCCGAGCGTTGACGTAGATGAGCAATCCGCCGAACACGGCGACCCAGACGAATCCGTTCACATCCGGGAACCAGTAGCGCATGTAAATCGCGATTGCGCTCACTTCGACCCCGATTGCGAGGACGTTGGCGATCCAGTACGAATAACGGACCAAGAAGCCAGCGAGCGGATGGACATAACGCTCGGCGATCGTGCCGAACGAGCCCGAAGTCGGATGAGCGACGGTCATCTCGGCGAGACAACCCATGAGCAAGAGGACGATAAACGCCCCGATGGCGTAACTGACGAGCACGCTCGGTCCTGCCGTTTGGATGGCGAGGCCGCTTCCGAGGAAGAGGCCCGTTCCGATGGCGCTGCCAAGCGAGATCATCGTGAGCTGTCGGGTCGACAGTTCACGTTTTAGTTTGCTAGTTTCCAAAGTCAAATCTCCTTTAGTTGAGTGAAGTGTTGTTGGGGACGACTATAGCAGACAAAAAAATCACGTGTCAACTTGCGACGTTCTGAAACATGCGGTCGATTCGTCCGCACTTATAGAAGCAAAGTTTTTTTGCACACTTTTGTTTGACAGGATGAATCGGGAACGGTATAGTACGAGTTAACTTAACTGAAACGAACAAAGGCGTCGACGAAGAGAAGTAACGACGGTCCCCGCATGACAGAGAGCTGATGGTTGGTGTGAATCAGTATGTGGGACGTCGCGAATGGACTTCCGAGCTCTAAACCGAAATTTTTAGTAGGCTTTAGCGGGTTACCCACCGTTATCACGGGGAAGCGGATGATTGTCCGTGAAGTGGGTTCGACATGAACCAACGAAGGTGGCACCACGGGGTTACTCGTCCTTCTCATAGCGTGAGCTGTGAGTTGGACCGAGTGACCCTTTTTTGTTTTTCAAATTAAATCTTAAATCGATGATTGAGAAGAGTAGCGTGAAGAAGTCTCGTACAGAGAGTCAGGGGTGGTGGGATCCTGACCGAGACCGTCACGTGAATGGGCTCATGAGAGCACGGCTGAATGTTAGTAGGCCGTGACGGCTTCCACCGTTATCAGGATACGATGTGATAGCATCGGAAAGTGGGATCGATTGATCCAACGAGAGGTGGCACCGCGGTCCATACCGTCCTCCATACGACAGACGTCGTATGGAGTTTTTTTATACCCAAATCGCTTAAGGAGGAACGGACATGTTAACACGACTACTGACGAACCAAGTGACGACGACCGAGATGAAACAGGCGGCTTCCGAGTTGTTTCAAGCGGATGAAACGCAAATCACCGAGGTGCTTCTCGCATTGAAAGCACGCGGCGAGACGGCCGAAGAGATGGCGGGGCTGGCCGATTATATCCGTGAAGCGGCGACGTTCCCGGAGACGACGCTCCCTGTGCTCGACGTTTGTGGGACCGGCGGTGACGGAGCGAACACGTTCAACATTAGTTCGACCGTCGCGTTCGTTCTCGCCGGACTTGGTATCCCGGTCGCGAAACATGGGAATCGGAGCGTGTCAAGCCGGTCGGGTAGCGCCGACGTGCTCGAGGCGTTGAATATCCCGATCGTCCAAAGTGCTGACGACGTGTTAGCTGAACTTGAGCGGACGAACTTGAGCTTCTTGTTCGCCCAACACGTCCATCCGATCATGAAACATGTCATGCCGGTGCGAAAACGGCTCGGGACGGCGACGATCTTCAATCAAATCGGTCCGCTGACGAACCCGCTCAAGCCGAGACGGCAATTGATCGGCGTCTACCATCCAGACTTGATTGAGAAGATGGCTACGGCGATGCGCCATCTCGGAGTCGAACGGGGCATGGTCGTCCATGGGGCCGGTGGGCTCGACGAGGCGAGCCTCGTTGGTGCGAACGAGGTACTCTTCTTTGACGGAGAGCAGACGGCGAGATATCAAGTCGACCCGCGAGACGTCGGGTTGATGCGGGCGCCGCTGTCGGCGCTACAAGGTGGTACACCCGAAGAGAATGCGAAGACGCTCGTCGCCGTCTTGAACGGCGCGGCCGGACCGGCGCGGGACGTCGTCTTGTTGAATGCGGCACTCGCGTTATGCACATATGGTGCCGTCAAGACGTTGCGTGAAGGTGTGGCCGAGGCGAGCCGAAGCATCGACGAGGGCCACGCCGTCCGCGTCCTTAAGCAACTACAAAAAACGGAGGTGGGTGCATGAGTTACTTGACGAAAATTATCGGGACGAAAATCGAAGAGGTCAACCAGATGCAAGACGTCACGGTCACGGCGACGGAGCCGATCTCGTTACAGCGGTTAGTCGCGGACGGGTTTCATATCATCGCAGAAATTAAGCGGGCGTCCCCATCAAAAGGCGTGATTCGAGCCGAACTCGATGTAGCCGAACGGGCTCAGGTTTACGAACGGGCCGGTGCGACGATGATCTCGGTGCTGACGGATACGACGTACTTTAACGGGTCGTTCGATGACTTACGCCAAGTCGCTGACGCCGTCGATATCCCGGTCCTGTGTAAAGACTTCATCATCGATGAACGACAACTCAACCGGGCGAAAGCGGCCGGCGCGAGCGTGGCGTTGTTGATCGTCGCGGCGTTACATCCGACTCGCCTGCACGCGTTGAAGCAACACGCGCGCCTGATCGGCCTCGACGTGCTCGTCGAAGTGCACGATGAATCCGAACTCCAGACGGCGCTCGAACTCGGGGAAGTGTTGATCGGCATCAACAACCGGAACTTGAAGACGTTCGACGTATCGCTCGAGACATCGGTTGAATTGATGAAGCGTTATCCGAACGTGGCTTTCGTCAGTGAGAGCGGAGTCAGCACCGGCGAAGCAGCGAGCCGACTGCGAGACGCGGGAGCCAAAGCGATTCTCGTCGGAGAGGCGCTTATGCGACAGGATGACCCGACGGCGTTGATTGAGGAGTTGAAGACGTGTTCGTTAAAATATGTGGATTGAAAACAGAAGAAAGTGTGACGGCGGCGGTTGAAGCCGGGGCCGATGCGATCGGCTTCGTGTTCGCGAACAGCTCACGCCAAGTCGATGTGACGACGGCGAAACGACTACGGCAGTTGATCCCGAATCACGTCCGTGTCGTCGGAGTGTTTCTCGACCCGACGCTTGATGAGGTCGAGACGGCAATCACTTGTGGATTGACGGATATCCAGCTGCACCGGCGCACGTTGCCGCTTGAGACGTTCCGACAGTTCAATCTGCCGATCATCGAAGCGAGCAGCGAGACGGAGGCGGATATCGTCTTACTCGATGCGCCGACGCCCGGGAGCGGGGAGACGCTCGACTGGTTGCAGTTGGAACGTCCGCAGCGAACGTTCTGGCTCGCCGGCGGTTTGACGGCCGACAACGTGAAACAAGCGATGCACGACTTACGGCCTGACGGGGTCGACGTCTCAAGCGGCGTCGAGACAGATGGAGAGAAAGATATCGATAAAATCCGCACGTTCATCAGACGTGCCAAGGAGGAAACACCATGTACACACAACCAGTGAACGGGAAGTTCGGCCCGTACGGAGGAAAATATATACCGGAAACACTCATGCAGGCCGTTGAAGAACTCGAGGTGGCTTATGAGGAAGCGAAGTTAGATCCTGAATTTCAAGAACGCTTCGACGCGTTGCTCAGCGAATACGTCGGACGGGAGACCCCGCTTTATTATGCGGAGAACATGAGCCGACGCCTCGGGACGAACGTCTACTTGAAACGGGAGGATTTGAACCATACCGGTGCCCATAAGATCAACAACACGATCGGGCAGGCGCTGCTCGCCAAGCGGATGGGGAAACAGAAAATCGTCGCCGAGACCGGTGCCGGACAACACGGTGTGGCGACGGCGACGGTGTGCGCGTTGCTCAATTTAGAATGTACGATTTTCATGGGTGAGGTCGATGTCGAACGGCAAGAGTTGAACGTGTTTCGGATGGAACTGCTCGGGGCGACGGTCATTCCGGTGAAGTCAGGCAGCCGAACGTTGAAAGATGCGGTCAACGAAGCGTTACGCTACTGGGTCAAACACGTTGACGATACGCACTACGTCATGGGCTCTGTCCTTGGACCACACCCATTCCCGACGATGGTGCGTGACTTCCAAAGTGTGATCGGAACAGAGACGCGGCGCCAAATTTTAGACAAGACCGGACGCTTGCCGGATGCCGTCATCGCTTGCGTCGGTGGTGGCAGCAACGCCATGGGGATGTTCTACCCGTTCTTGAATGACGAGGACGTCGCCTTGTACGGTGTCGAGGCAGCAGGAAGCGGCGTCGATACGGACAAGCATGCGGCGACGCTCACCAAAGGGGAAGTCGGCGTGCTCCACGGCTCGCTCATGTACGTGCTGCAAGACGGGGCCGGACAAATCCAAGAAGCGCACTCGATCTCGGCTGGACTCGATTATCCTGGGGTCGGACCAGAGCATAGTTTCTTGAAAGACATCGAGCGTGTCCGTTACGCGGCGGTCACCGATGAGGCGGCGTTAGAGGCATGTATGTCACTCAGTCGACATGAAGGCATCATCCCGGCACTCGAGTCGTCACATGCACTCGCCTATGCCGAGACGCTCGCCGCGACGATGGACGAGGACGATCTGCTCGTCATCTGTCTGTCCGGCCGAGGTGATAAAGATGTGCATACGATTCGAGAAAGGGTGGGACGGAAATGAGCTTAGAGACAGCGATTCGAAATAGAGACGGGGCAGCGTTCGTCCCTTACATCATGGCTGGAGACGGCGGACTCGATCAACTCATTCCGACGATCGAGCGGCTCGAAGCGATGGGCGCGACGGCGATCGAGCTCGGGATCCCGTTCTCAGATCCGGTAGCGGACGGGCCGATCATCGAGGCGGCCGGGATGCGGGCCCTCGCGGACGGGGTGACACTCTCTAGTGTGTTGGATTGTTTAATAGAAGGAACTGAGCGTTTCTCAGTCCCGATCGTCCTCATGACATACTTGAATCCGGTGTTCCGGTTCGGAATCCAGCCGTTCTTCGACCGTGCGGCCGCATGCGGCGTCAGCGGTGTCATCATCCCCGATTTGCCGTTCGAAGAGAGCCTCGAACTATTCGCGGGGATTGAACGGAACGGGGTCGCGGTCGTCCCGCTCGTCACATTGACGAGTAACAAACAACGAATTGACACGATCTTAAGTCAGGCCGAAGGGTTCGTCTACGCGGTGACGCTCAAAGGGACGACCGGAAAAGTCGACGCGTTCCCGGACGAACTGCTCGCTCATTTACGGTCATTGACAGAACGGTCTCCGGTCCCGGTACTCGCCGGATTCGGTGTCCATCGGGAAGACCAAGTGCAAGCGCTCGGTGAGGTGTGTGACGGGGTCGTCGTCGGCAGTTTCATCGTCGAGGCGCTCCACGCCGGACGTGAGCAAGACGTCGCCGAATTGATCGCATCGGCGCGTCGAGTCAAATCATAAAACAAGGACCGTGCCCTGAGGCACGGTCCTTGTTCGTTCATAGCTCGACGCGTTCAAGCCCGTCTTCGCCGAACTTGCGATCGAGTTGGTCGTGACGATACGTCGAGGCGAGGACGTACAATAAGTCGCCCGGCTCAATTTTCGTCTGTCCGGTCGGCGGGATCAGATAGTCTTTGCGGACGATCGCATTGACGACCGTGTTCGGCGGTAACGTGATGTCGGCGAGCGTGCGTCCAATCATTGATGACGCTTCTGTCGCCACGTACGGAACGAGCTGATGCTGTGACTGTTTACTCGATACGAGCGCGATCGTATACGGCGAGCGGATCTTATCCGGGCCGAGCAGGTTCAGTTTGGCCGCGAGTGGTGTGAGCGTCGTTCCTTGAATCAACGCGCTCGTCACGACGACGAAGAAGACGGCGTTGAAGATGAGTTGGCTGTTGTCGATCCCGGCGATGAGCGGGAACGTCGCTAGTACGATCGGGACCGCTCCTTTTAAGCCGGCCCAGGAGATGAACAGCTTTTCCTTATGCGTGAACGGCATCGCGATCGTCGATAAGTAAACGGCGATCGGACGGGCGACGAACATGAGGAAAAATGAAATCAACAGCCCTTTCCAAATGAGTTCTGGGTCGAACAGTTGTTTCGGATAGACGAGAAGCCCGAGGATGACGAACATGATAATTTGCATGATCCAAGCGAGCGCCTCCGAAAATTGGACGATGGTCACTTCATGGGCGGTGTGGGCATTCCCGACAATCATCGCGGCAAGATAGACGGCGAGCAAGCCGCTGCCAGCGAAGTAGGCGGCCACACCATACGTCATGAACGCCATCGAAATCATGAGGACGGCGTGCAGGCTGCTTGATTCAAGGCGCAAGTGATTGAGCATGAGCCGTGACAGGTTCCCGAGCATGTACCCGGCGAACGCCCCGACAATGATCTGTAGGATGAACATCCAGATGCCGTCCCAAATCGTCGTTTCCGGTTTCAACATGAAGTCGAGAGCGAGGATTGTTAAAAACATCGCCATCGGATCATTCGTGCCGGACTCGGTTTCGAGTGTCGCGCCGACTTTCGGCGAGATATTCTTTCCTTTGAAGGCGGCGAACACGGCGGCGGCATCGGTCGAGCCGATGATGGCACCGAACAGGAAAGATTCAATCCAGTCGAAACCGAATACGAAACGAACGGCCACGGCGACGAGCCCGGCCGTCAATAAGACCCCGATCGTCGCGAGCGAGGCGGACGGGACGAGGACACTCCGAAACGAGGCCCATTTCGTCTGCAGACCACCTTCGAACAAAATAACGATCAGAGCGGAAATCCCGATCATCTGGGCGAGGTTCGAGTCATCGAAGAAAATTAAGCCGGTGATGTCGCTGCCCATGATTATGCCGATGCCCATGAACAAAAGCAGGGCGGGCAGGCCAAAACGGGTCGACACGCGCGTGGCCAAAACTCCTGCGACAAGGAGGAGGCCGAACAAGAGGATTGAAACGTCTGTACTTAAAATAGGTGCGGTCAAACACATCACTTCCCTTTGAAATTGTCACTTTTCATATAGATTATTAAGTTCATTATACCATGAAACCGTTATGAAATAAGAATGAACGTATCATCAATTATGCTAATTGGAATAGTCGGATATCGGTGTGGTACATTAGGAGTATCAAAGGGGGATTCATATGGCTAAAATTCACGTCTTGCATGAAAACAATGAGTGGACGGACCATCTCGTCCAACGGCTCGAGGAGTTATCGCTTCCATATGAACTGTGGCATTTAGATGAAGGAACCATCGATATCGAAGCGACGCCGCCGGATGGTGTGTTCTATAACCGGATGAGTGCCTCGTCACATACGCGCGGGCATCGCTACGCGCCAGAGCTGACGGAAGGGGTACTTGCCTGGCTCGAGGCGAACGGACGGACCGTCTTCAACGGGACACGGGCGATTCGCCTCGAAGTGAGCAAGGTCAACCAATATACGGCGCTTCGTCAAGCAGGGATCCGTGTGCCGAGGACGATCGCTGCCGTCGGGAAAAAACAAATCATCGAGGCGGCCGAGAAGCTTGGTATGAGTCCGTTCATCACGAAGCATAACCGGGCCGGTAAAGGGCTTGGCGTGCAGCTGTTCCATTCGATTGAGGCGTTGAAAGGGTATGTGTACGGACCGACGTTCGAGGACTCGGTCGATGGCATCACGCTCATCCAACAATATATCGAAGCGCCGAAACCGTTCATCACGCGCTGTGAATTTATCGGCGGAAAGTTCCTCTACGCGGTACGGGTCGACACGTCGGAAGGGTTCGAACTATGCCCGGCGGATGCGTGCTCGATTGAAGACCAATTCTGTCCGGTCGGCGAGACGCCGCCGGCCAAATTTGAAATCGTCGACGGGTTTGCCGACCCGATCATCGATCAGTTAGAAGCGTTCTTAGCAACAAATAATATCGCGGTCGCGGGGATCGAGATCATCGAAGACCGTGACGGCAACGTCTATGCGTACGACGTCAACACGAACACGAACTATAACTCGGACGCGGAAGCGCAGGCAGGTCAATACGGCATGCTTGAATTAGCGACGTTCCTTGGCGACGCGCTTCACGCGAAGACAAAATAAGGGTCAGGCTTTCGCCTGACCCTTTCGCTGTGTATGTTGTAATTGTTGTTCAAATCGAATTTGGACTAGCTCTGCTGTCGGGGCCATTCGTTCAATGAACGAATCTAAACGTTTTGCAGTGTCTCGATCTGATTCCTTGAACACGCGCATCGTTGTTCACCTCATTGATCATTGTTGTAAGTGCCTCTACAACGATGTTTCCCGAGGGAGTCGATGCGTAAACCTCAATCAACCGAGGAATGTGCCGAGTTCTTCTTTTGGAAGGATGTTTCCGACGTAGAAGTCACCAAACTCGCCATATTTGGCGCTGACTTCATCGAAACGCATCTCGTAAACAATCTTCTTAAATTGGAGCGAGTCTTCCGCGAAGAGCGTGACGCCCCATTCCCAGCCGTCAAATCCGGTCGATCCGCCGATGAACTGCTGGATCTTGCCGGCATAGCTGCGGCCGATCATGCTGTGGCGGTACATGAGGTCTTTCCGCTCGTCCATCGACAGCGTATACCAGTTATCCTCGTCACGGCGCGCTTTGCTCATCGGGTAGAAGCAGATGTGGGCCGTTTTTGGCAACGTTGGGTACAAGCGCGAGCGGATGTGCGGGTTCTCGTACGGATCCCCGTCACCAGAGCCACGGTACATGCCGAGCTCGATGACCGAGACGTAAGAGTACGATGGGATCATAAAGTCGTACAGTTTCGTCTTACGAAGGGCGAGTTCGACTTGCTCGAGCTCTTTGAACGTCGGACGAAGGACCATGAGGACGACGTCCGCTTTTTGACCGAGGATTGAATAGAAGGCGTGACTGCCTTCTCCGCGTGTTTCGACGTCTTCAAGCGAGGCGAGGAAGGCGACGAACTCCTCAATCATTTCTTGACGCGCCGCCTTGTCGACTGCTTTTAGACGTGTCCAATCGATCGAGCGGAAATCATGGAGCGTATACCAACCGTCTAATGTGGCGGCTGCGTGCTGTGTTTCGGTTGTCGGTGCTGGACGTTCTGACATGAAAAAACTCCTTTCAAGACTTGGCTTCGCTGTTTATTTTACCACAGACACTTTACAGCCTGGCAAATTTGGCGCTGTCTGTGAGGCTAATCACAATCGAGACGAGGAAAGGGGAAAAGCGGACGCAGAAATGTAAACGGCTTCACAGCAACCTGTATCAGTCATAAATACATAACTGTTCTATTCATATAATGACTGATTTCAAGCGATTTATGACGATATGGGCAGAATAGTTTATTTTAAAAAAAGGACTGTGTATAATAAAACACGCATACGGACAAATGTGTCCTAAAGAGAAAACATAGATATCTTCCAATCGAAAAGGAGTTCACTTACCATGAAATTATTTGACACGTTGAAGCAAAAAGTCAGCCCGATTCGTCCGACCATCGTCTTAGCAGAAGGCGTCGATGAGCGCGTCCTTGGAGCTGCAGTCCGTTTAAAAAATGACGGCATGGTCAACCCGATCGTCGTCGGTCCGAAAGCGGACATCGATGCAGTCGCAGCGAAACACGGCTTTGATATCTCGAACTTGACGCAGTATGACCCAGCGACATACGAAGATATCGACACGCTCGTCGAATCGTTCGTCGAGCGCCGTAAAGGCAAAGCGACGGCTGAACAAGCTCGTGAATTGTTGTCGTCAGATGTGAACTACTTCGGTACGATGCTCGTCCACACGGGCAAAGCGGAAGGTCTTGTCTCGGGTGCGATGCATGCGACGGCCGATACGGTCCGTCCGGCACTTCAAATCATCAAGATGCAAGAAGGCATCAAAAAGACATCAGGTGTGTTCATCATGGTACGTGACGATGAGCAATACGTCTTCTCGGACTGTGCGATCAACATCGCACCGGACGCGGCCGACCTTGCCGAGAACGCCTACTTGTCAGCGTTGACGGCGAAGACGTTCGGCATCGAGCCGCAAGTCGCGCTCCTCAGCTTCTCGACGAAAGGTTCGGCGAAGTCGCCTGAAACCGAGAAAGTCATCGAAGCGACGCGTCTCGCCAAAGAGAAAGCGCCACACCTTCCAATCGATGGTGAGCTTCAGTTCGACGCAGCGTTCGTCCCGAGCGTGGCAGCGAAGAAAGCACCGGGCTCTGAAGTTGCCGGTAACGCCAACGTGTTCGTCTTCCCGAGCCTCGAAGCCGGGAACATTGGCTACAAGATGGTTCAACGTTTCGGTGGATACGAAGCGATTGGACCGATCTTGCAAGGTCTCAACAAGCCAGTCAACGACTTGTCGCGTGGCTGTAATGAAGAAGACGTCTATAAATTGACGCTCATCACAGCGGCACAAGCGATTGACGAGCGCAACGAAGCGTAAGTCAGAAGCATCTTCCCACAGTGGAGGATGCTTTTTTTGATGCGTAGTTGTAAACTATTGGAAAAGGAGGCGGTCACATGGAGGAGATTGAGGGAGCCATCACTTTACCGGAAGGACATCGCTACGCCATGTTCGGCGGTGGAGATGATTTTCCGATTAAAACTTACTATGAGGGCGTGTTTGAAGAAGTGTTCGTCGCGTACCATCCGTTTCTCGGACCGATAGAAGATCCTACCGCAATTGACCGATATGTCGAGATGAACAAAAACGAAGTGGAACAGCATTTTCATGCCGTCGCATGGGAAGACATGCGACGCCAACTTGGTTTTGAAGACGTCAAACGTATCGATCACGCACTCCGAACGATGATTGGGGCGTTGAAACCGCATGCCGAAGATAAAGAAGGCGCAAATCGAATCATTGAATTTTGCGAGCGCGAGAATTTGCTCCCACCTGGCGAAGGCGAGCTGTCTGATTTCTTAAAGAATCGGGTATTAAGGGCGCTTCTGGAGACGGGAGAAGAATGGATATGGAGCGGCGACGAATTTTGTACGGAGCGCCATCTTATCAATATTCGAGAAGTTCTTGCAGCCGATACATGGCACATGAATCATCGCACGTTTTTCGGCTATCAGCATGATTGGCTCATCGTACCGCCATGGGATAGCCACTTCACTTTATTTTGCGGCAGTCAGTCTTGGGTAAGTGACATGGTCGAACGTTGTGGTCTGAAAGGTTTCTACTGCGATGACGAGACGATCATCAATTGGAGTTTGTCCGACACGAAACTGAGGTAAACTAGTAGGGGATAACAATTTAAGGGGGAAACAGCATGCAAAGCATCCATGCAACCGAATTACGTGAAAAGCTTGAGAACGGGGAGTCGCTCCACATCATCGACGTACGCGAACAAGACGAGTACGACGCGGGCCATATCCCGAACGTGCCGCTCTATCCGCTGTCTGAATTCCCGGGCGTGACCGAGAAGCTCGCGCAAGACAACGTCTATCACGTCATCTGCCGCTCGGGCGGACGCAGCCAGACGGCGTGCGACTATTTGGAATCGGAAGGGTTCAAAGTCGTCAACGTCGAGGGCGGCATGCTCGCTTGGGACGGTGACGTCGAAGCGTGATGCTCGACAATCCGTGGGTCGTCATTCCGCTCTTGATCGTCCTCTATTTGACGGTATACGCGTTCGTGAAGCGTCTCGACTGGAACAGATGGCGCACCATCTGGGCGGTGTGGATCGTCCTGATTGTCCTTTTGTTGACGATCCGCCTCATACAAAGTGTATAAAAAAACGAGTGAAGCCAAGTATCTGGCTTCACTCGTTTTTAGTTGTCACGTTTATCGAACGTGATTGACGCGATGGCGTCGTGCTGGTGGATCGACTCTTCGTTTCGGCATTCGACGAAGAAGTTGACGACTTGTTTCATCTCGTACAAGTCGGCTGCAATCAAGCGGACCATATCTTCGACGAAACGCGGGTTTTCGTAAGCGATTTCTGTAGCCCGTTTCTCATCCGGACGTTTTAAGACCGGGTGAAGTGGTGCCGATGCGTTCGACTCCGCCGCATCGAGCAATGCGAGTCTCCAGTCGAAGCCGTCGAGCGACGCTTCGTCAAGACCGGCTTCGATTGTGATGTAGCCGCGCTGGTTATGGGCGCTGTATTCGCTGATCTCTTTTGAACATGGGCATAGCGTCGTCACGTTGATGACGAGACCGACCGTCACGCTCGCCATACCTGTCTCGAGGTTGTATGTCACGTTGTGCATGACGTCAGCGTTCATAAGACCGCTGAGGCCCGTCGCCGGTGCTTTCCGGCTGAAGAACCATGGGTAGCGGACCGTCAATTGACCTTCCGTTTGTTCCATACGCTCGGCGAGTTCTTGGGCGAACTCGATGAGCGAGCGGTTTGATAACGTCCAGCCTTGCGTATGGTACGCGTCGAGCTGTTCCGTCAAGCGTGACATGTTGATGCCTTTACGATCTTGGACGAGTGATGTCGTTAATTCAAACGTTGCGACCGTCGCTTGGATGCCGTCTGGCGTTTCGATGTTGACGGGATGTTTGACGTTCGAGATCCCGACGCTGTCGAGTGCGAACAAGAAGTTCTTAGGTGTATTTTGAAGATCGACCATTTTATCTTTTTCTGTCGGTTTCGTACCTTTGACCGGCGGGACCGAGCCGAATAGTTTATGTCGTTCTGCTTTAGTAGGTAAAGCGACATGGCTTGTAGACATAATCGGATTCTCCTTTTTTAAGAGGGCAAATGACCGCCACTCGTTCTTGTTAGGATTTTATCACGAAATGGATACAAACTGGGTATCATTTTGCTTCGCGAACATGCTTTGAACCTGTTCTGCGGAAAAAACTTCAGACATTGAACGAAAGAAGATTGATTTAATTTACGCACAGAAATAAAATGTTCCTGTGAACTTAAAAATAGATCACTGTTAAATATGAAAGAACACACAAAAAAAGGGGATGTTTTTAAATGGATTGGCAGTTAATCCTGCAGTACGCCTGGATCATCGTCGTACTCGTCGGTCTTGAAGGGCTACTATCTGCAGACAACGCGCTCGTGTTGGCCGTCATGGTCAAGCACTTGCCGCGGACAGAACAGAAGAAAGCGCTATTCTACGGTTTATTAGGAGCGTTCGTCTTCCGCTTCATCGCATTATTCTTAATCTCGTTCTTAATCAACGTCTGGCAAGTCCAAGCACTCGGTGCCCTTTACTTGATCGGGATGAGCGCGCGACATCTATATATGACGTACAAGGCGCGCAAGATGGATCCAAGACAAGACCTCGCCGCTGAGGCGAAAGAAGAGACGGCAATTACCGAGAAGCCGGTCACGAAAAAAGAGTTTTGGTGGACGGTCGTAAAAGTCGAGTTCGCCGACATCGCTTTCGCGGTCGACTCGATCTTGGCAGCGGTCGCACTCGCAGTCAGCTTGCCGCCGCTCGGTCTTGGAGAGATCGGTGGAATCGACTCAGGTCAATTCTTCGTCGTCTTGACGGGTGGACTCATCGGGGTCATCTTGATGCGATTCGCGGCCCGCGTCTTCGTGAAGCTGCTGCATCAACGTCCGACACTTGAGACGGCCGCCTTCCTCATCGTCGGCTGGGTCGGTGTGAAGTTGACGGTACTCGTCCTCGAACACCCTGGCTTCAAGGAACTGATTGCCGGTACACCGTTCGCGTTCATGGGTCTTCCAGACGGTTTTGTCCACTCGTTAGGTTGGACACTGTTCTTCTGGTCGGTCATGGTCGGGATTGCTGTTTGGGGTTGGTTCTCTTCCAAACCGACAGCGGTCAAGCATTAAAAAAATCCTGTCTTTCGCGTATGCGGAAGGCAGGATTTTTTGTTAGGCAGTCACGTCTTGCTTCTCGTAGATCGGCACCCAGCCTTCTGTCGTCACGAAGATGCGGACGGCGACGACTTGGCGGTCGTCTTGGAGCGTGAAGTAGTGGCGCGTGTTCACCGGGACCGAAATCAAATCGCCGGGATTGAGTTCGATGTTGAAGTAGCCACGTTCGGCGTCGTCGATGGCGAAGATGCCGTGCCCGCTGACGATGAAGCGGACCTCGTCGTCCGTATGATGGTGTTCCTTTTGGAAGTTGACGAGCAGTTCGTCCAAGTTCGGTGTCGCGTCAGACAGCGAGATGACGTCGGCCGTTTGATAGCCGCGGCGCTCCGACACGTCTTGAATCTCGTCACGGAACGTTGCGAGGATGGCTTGCTTGTCGTCGTCCGTCAGTTCGTAGTTTTCTTGAAGCGCGACCGGAAGTTTAGCGATGTCCCACTGCTCATACAGAATACCGCGCGATTCTAAAAATACGTTCACTTCAGATTGGTCGACGAGACGTTCTTCGGTTTGTTGGAAATAGACAGTTGCCATAGATAGTTCCTCCTTATGAATGGACGCCTAAGGCGCGTAGTTTTAACGTGTAGCTGAACAAAAATTCGTATGCTTCTAAATAACGTTTCGCCGCAGCCGGCGTCTCGCCCCAGACCGTGATGCCGTGATTACGGATGAGGACGGCACCGGCGCTTGAATGGACGTGAGGCGCGAAGGCGGCCGCGAGCGTCGGGATGTCGGCATGATTGTCGATGATCGGGACCCGGACGACCGCGTCCTCTTCCCAATACCCGAGTGCCTTGATGATCTCTTGCCCCGTGAAGACGACCTCACCGTTCACGGCATGGAGCTCGGAGATGACGTTGTTGTCGACCGTGTGCACATGGAGTGAACACGTCGCCGCAGTCTTGTTGAACACCTCGACGTGTAGCAACGTCTCAGCGGACGGTTTGCCAGTTTGTTCGCCAAGTAACCTGCCGGCCGCGTCGACGAGGACGAAATCGTCCGCGGTCCGTTTTCGTTTATCGCGTCCGCTCGCCGTGACGAGGAAGGTCAGCGGGTCGTCGGAGACACGAATCGCCAAATTGCCACTCGTTCCGGGGAACCAGTCGCGCGCGGCGAGTTCGTCTTTAATGTCGGCGAGTTCAAGCCAACGTGCGGTCACGCTCATACGTGCACCTCCTTCATGTGATGGGTGATGTCGTCGAACGTCTCGAACGGGGCGTAGGCGATGCCTTCTGCTTCACAGAGCGTGATGAGTTGCCCACGGGCGTAGACGAAATCGGCCCGTTTGGCGATCTCGAAGTCGGTCACCGAGTCACCGATGACGATCAAGCGATCAACGGGATCGACGATCGTCCGGGCGATTGTCGGTTTGCAGCAACCACAATCATTCGTGCAATGCGCGTCACAGGCGTAGGGCCAGTCGACGCGTACCGTCTCGCCCGAGAAGTCGGCGACGTTACAGTAGATGTGGTCCGGCGCGACGTGGTCTTGCAAGATCGGGTACACGAAAAAGTCCATGCCGCCGCTGACGACGTCGAACTTCCAAACTTGTTGCCGGACTTCTGCCAAAAACGTCGAGAAACCTTGGCGCAAGGTGATGCGGTCCAGCAAGTAGTCACGGTACGCCGAAGCGTCAGCGCTCGGCAACAGCTGGAACATCTGTCCGACCCCGGAGCGGATCGAGATGTCTTGAGCGAGCACGTCGTCTTTGAGCGCGTGCCATTCGGGCGGTGCGAACGCCCGCATCAAAGCGATGATGTTGTCCTCGGCCGTGATCGTCCCGTCGAAGTCACACAAGATGTGAATCGTCATTGTTTTGACCACGCCTTTAGCGCGGCCTCGAGCTCGTTCGTCTGGCTCGCCACGCCCACTACTTGCTCAATCGCTTGTCGGAACGCCCGGGCCCCGGCAGCCGCGCCGTCTGGGTGACCGTGGATGCCGCCGCCGGCGTTGATGACGACGTCTGTGCCGAAATCACGGATGATGTCCGGGACGAGCCCCGGATGGATGCCGGCCGACGGGACCGGTAGAATCGGCTTCGCCCAGTGCGGCCGAGCACTGCTATCCCGAATCGCGAACGCCTCATCGGACGGTGTCGCGAGTGAACCGTATGGGGACGGGAACAGCGTCAAGTCGGCCCCCGCGAGGCGGAACAATTTCCCGAGCAAGAGCGAGTGGCTGATCGAGCCGGTCAAGGCGCCGGCGAACGCCGGATGCGCCAAAATCGGGACGTTAATTGTTGGATCGCTCGCGAGTTCGCGGAGTGTGTCGAGCCCGTATGTATAGACGTTGAACAACAGTGCCGTCGCGCCCGCCTCGATCAAGCGGAGCGCTTGGTCACGTAGCCCGAACACCGGACCGCTGAGCGTGATGGCATAGAGCGAACGTTTCCCGGTCGTTTCGAACTGTTCTTGGATGACGGCCGCCCCGATTTTAGCTCGTTCAAGCGACGGAGTGAGCGGATTATCGTATAGGATTTCATCATCTTTGACGATGTCGATGCCGCCGGCGAGCTGGTCTCGAAGTTGCTGTTCTAAGAAGCGTAAATCACGGCCGATGATCCCTTTAAAGATGCTCATGACGAGCGGGCGATCATGGACGTCGAGCAACTCACGAACGCCTTGAACACCGAACTTTGCTCCGGGGAATTCAGACGCAAGCGTTTCGGGTAACGTCAAGTCGATCAAGCGTACCGAGTCATCGAGCGATAATTTCCCGAACGTCGTCGTCAAGATGGATGAGAAGTCGGGCGTGACGTTATGGAGCGGATAACGGATTGTGAAGCGACTCGTCGTTTCCGTGTGCGTCGTTGAGACGACCTCGCCCCGATACGCCTTTAATTGTTCTTGCTCTAGGTGGGGCAGTTCCGTCCATGTGCCGACGGTCAGTTCAAGGGCGATTTTCTCGGCGACAGTCGCGACGCGGTTCGTCCGGCTGATTTCATATGTGGCAGTAATACTCATGTTCGTTCCTCCTTCCGGTCAAACAAAAAATGACCCCATGCCGAGGCAAGAGGTCATCATAAAAAAATGAACTCTTATCTCTCAGCTTACGCTGCAAGAATTAGCACCGTGCCCAATCGGGTCGGTTGCTGCGACATCATCGGGCTTGTCCCCTCCGTCTGCTCTTGATAAGAATGTATTTTGAAGTTGTGAAATTTAATTGAATTTTGTCACACAATATCCGGTTCGTCAATTCCTTTTTTTGAGAAAAAATAGTTGAATTCATTGTTTCTATATATGCCCGGGAAAAGACAACACCGGGTCCGAAAATTGACGTTGACAACTTGGTGCTCGAGTAAGTAACATTCATCA
The DNA here is from genome assembly GCF_004337085.1 of Exiguobacterium sp. SH5S13. Taxonomy (NCBI): domain Bacteria; kingdom Bacillati; phylum Bacillota; class Bacilli; order Caryophanales; genus Exiguobacterium; species Exiguobacterium sp. SH5S13. The sequence goes on from NZ_SJUS01000022.1 coordinate 53,447, forward strand.
CAACAAGTTCACACAATCGAATATGACACTCTTATCGCGAGTTGGCAGAGGGAATTGGCCCGATGACGCCGCAGCAACCGACCAGTAGGCACGGTGCTACATCCACCAGACATACGTCTGACAGATGAGAGGAACAACCGTTACGGCTGTGCCTCTTTCTCGCGGAGAAAGGGGCTTTTTTTGTGGGGAATATACCGAAAGGGGAAACAGACATGGCTTATCAACCATTTACAGAACAGACAGTCGTCGAGCACGTCAGAACGTTAGGGTTACTCGAAGATGGGGGCATCGCGCATTGCGAGGAGATCGGGGACGGCAACTTGAACCTCGTCTTCCGCATCCGTCAAGGCGAAACGAGCCTCATCGTCAAGCAGGCGCTACCGTATGCGAAAGTCGTCGGAGAGAGTTGGCCGCTCACACTTGAACGGGCGTGGATCGAGCAGCTCGCGTTGCGCGAATTCGCTAGCGTCGTCCCGCGTTTCGTCCCGGTCGTTCTCGGCAGTGACCGGACGCTCGCCTACACGATTTTAGAGGACTTGTCCGACTTTGATATCGTCCGGACGGGCTATTTGGAAGGGAAAACGTATCCTGAACTCGCCCGTCACATCGGTGAGTTTTTAGGACAGACGTTGTTTGAGACGTCAGACTATACGGCCGGCCCGATTGAGAAGAAGCGGAAAGAACGGGATTACTACAACCCGGAACTGTGCGACATCACTGAAAAACTGATCTTCACCGATCCGTACAAAGATGCCGAATCGAACAACATCGAAACCGCGCTCCGTCAGGACGTCGAAGCGCTTTGGCGTGACCAGAAATTGAAAGTGGAGGTCACGAAACTGAAAGTCGGTTTCGTCACGAAACACGACGCGCTCTTGCACGGAGACTTACATACAGGCAGTATCTTCGCGACGCAACAAGAGACGAAAGTCATCGATCCAGAGTTCGCTTTTTACGGACCGTTCGGCTTTGACATCGGGCAAATCGTCGCCCATTTGACGCTATCGACGTTCCATGACCCACTCAAACGGTTCGAACGGTTCACGGACGTATTGACGGTATGGGAGACGTTTGAGAAGACGTTCCGGACGAAGTTTGAGACGGCGGTCGAACCGTTCAACACGGACGGATTCGTCGATGAGCTACTTCAAACCATCTTTAGCGACACGATCGGCTATGCCGGATGCGAACTGATTCGCCGCGCCATCGGCCTCGCCGGAGTCGCTGACCTCGAGACGTTACCGGAAACGGTCCGGCTCGAGCGGAAACGGGAAGCGCTCACGCTCGGCACGACGCTCATTAAACAGCGCCACGATATCCGTTCGATCGATGATTTAGTGACGCTGTTAGCGGGGGTACGCGTATGACAGTCCAAAACATTCGCTTCGACCCGAACCGGGACGAGCTCGTCATTTTAGACCAAACGTTACTGCCCCATGAAGAGCGGTACGTGACGATCGCGACGCTCGAACAGGCGGAGCACGCCATCGAGACGTTACAAGTCCGAGGCGCGCCGGCCATCGCCTATTTCGGCGCATTCGTGCTCGCGAAAGAAGCGGTCCGCCTCCAGGATGACCCGGACTTCACACGCCGGCTCGACCTCGTCGGCCGTCGATTGATCGCGACCCGTCCGACGGCGGTCAATCTGCAAAACGTGATCGAGTCGCTTCTCGGATTCAACGTCGGAGACGACTTTGAAAGAATCGCGACTGACATCAAACATCGGGCCATCGCGCTGTTCGAGCGAGACGTCGACACGTATCGGGCCATCGGGGAGCATGCGCTCACGGTGCTGCCGGCAGGGGGGAACGTCTTGACGATCTGTAACGCCGGGGCGATCGCGACGTCGCGTTACGGGACTGCGCTCGCGCCGTTTTACGTCGGGAAAGAGCGAGGTATCGCGTTTAACGTCTTCGCTTGTGAGACGCGGCCGCTCCTCCAAGGGGCACGCCTGACCGTCTGGGAGCTCGACCGGGCCGACATCGACGTCACGCTCATCACCGACAATATGGCCGCTTGGACGATTCAGGCGAAAGGAGTCGACGCCATCATCGTCGGCGCTGACCGCATCACACGGACGGGTCACGTCGCCAATAAGATCGGCACGCTCCAGCTCGCCGTCCTGGCTAAACATTACGGGATCCCGTTTTACGTCGCGGCCCCGCACTCGACGTTTGATTTAACGGCGGACGATGTGATTCAAATCGAGGAGCGGAGCGCGCTAGAAGTGACCCATATCGGCGGACAACCGACGGCGCCGGTCGGGATCACCGTCTTTAACCCGGCGTTTGACGTCACACCGCCTGAACTGATCACCGGACTCATCACCGAAGCGGGCGTGTTCGAACCGACGGAGACGGACATCACACACCATGTAGGGGGAACGATTCACGTGTGAAACAGCAGCTCCGTGCTTGCCCGAACGATGAAGTGTGACCGTCTTGGTATGAGACGGGAATGGCCAGATTTACTTAGTCGACAAAGGCACCGGGCAGCAGAAAAGCCCTCAGAATCTATCCGAGGGCACTGAAAAACTTCATCTGCTTTCATTGCCCTTCGAGCCGCCCTGTCCGGCACGCCGCTTTCCTGGGGGCGGTCAGCGAGCCGCATCGCGACGATGTCGCTGCTGGGTCTCGCCTTGCCCGCTGTTCCCCCGGGAGTCGGCGTGCCCTCGGGGCGACGCTGTACGTCCTTGCCGTTTCGGACTAAACTGGCTATAACTACACATCCTGGAGGCGATCCCGATGATGCCA
>NZ_SJUS01000023.1:0-52178 GCF_004337085.1 Exiguobacterium sp. SH5S13
AAATGATTTTACTCATGGTTGTTTCTCCCGTCTGAATGAATAGGTTCATTATAGCGATTCGTGCGCATACGAAAAACCCCGAATGGGTCACTTATTTCAAGTGTCCTTCATTCGGGGTTCAGTTCAAAATGAGTGGCCGGCCTATGTTCTTTTTCGTTGTAGGTGAACGGATGCGCACGTAAAAAAGGATAGACGCCCTTGGCATCTATCCTTTGATTGAGTCACTTATTCCGAAATTTTCTCCATCCACGCCACCGTCTCGACATGCGCCGTATGCGGGAACATGTCGACCGGTGTCACTTCGACTAATTCGTAGCCGCGGTCGGCGAGGTAACGCATATCGCGCGCTTGTGTCGCAACGTTACACGATACGTAGACGATCCGTTTCGGACTCATCTCGACCATCGTCTCGAGGAACGACTCGGCGCAGCCTTTGCGCGGTGGGTCGACGACGATGACGTCCGGATCGATGCCGTCTTGCTTCCACTTCGGAAGGACGTCTTCGGCCGCGCCACAGGCGTACGTCACGTTATCGATCTCGTTGACGAGCGCGTTCTGTTTCGCGTCCTCGATCGCTTCCGGCACGACTTCGACGCCATACACGTGCGCCGCTTTCCGGGCGAGGAACAGACTGATCGTACCGATGCCGCAATAGGCGTCGACGACTTGTTCCGTGCCGGTCAACTGCGCGTATTCGAGCGCCTTGCCGTACAGCTTCTCCGTCTGGACCGGGTTGACTTGGAAGAACGAGTGCGGGGAAATCGTGAACGTCAGTCCACCGATCTTGTCCTCGATCGTCTCGTGCCCGTATAAGAGTTTGTTCGTCGCCCCTAAGATGACGTTCGTCTTGTCCGGGTTGACGTTTTGCATGATCGACGTCACGTCCGGCAGACGTTTCAAAATGTCGGCGACGATCTCGTTGACCCCTTTGATTTTTGTCGTCTTCGTGATGAGGACGATCATCAGTTCACCCGAGTGGTAGCCGTAACGGGCCATAACGTGGCGGATGACGCCGCGTCCTGTCTTCTCGTCATAGGCCGGCACACCGTGCGCCGCGAGCACGTCGCGGACGACTTGGACGGCCTCATCGTTCCGCTCGTCTTGGATGAGACATTCCTTCATCTCAACGATGTCGTGCGAGCGTGGGCGATAGAACCCGGCGACGAGACGATCTCCTTCTTGCTTGAACGGCACTTGCGCCTTGTTGCGGTAACGCCACGGTTCCGGCATCCCGATCGTCTCGTGGACCGGGACGTCAAACTGGCCGAGCCGCTGGAGCGCCTCGACGACGCGGTCCCGTTTTTGGCGAAGTTGTCCCTCATAGCTGAAGTGTTGGAGCTGACAGCCCCCACATTGATAAAAGATCGGGCACGGCGGTTCAACCCGGTCCGCGCTCGCTTGTTTCACTTCGATCAGCCGGGCGAAGCCGTACTGTTTGTTCGTCTTCGTCACGACGATCTCGACCGTCTCACCCGGGAGCGCGTTCGGCACGAACAACGTATAACCGTCGACGCGTGCCACGCCTGCCCCCTCGTGTGTGAGGTCATGGATGTGGACGTCGAGACGGTCGTTTTTAGTTACTGGTAGCATGAGTCTCTCCTTTCCCGATTCGAGAAGTACGTATTGGTTCATTACCCGTTCAGAGGCCAATGAAAAGCTCGGCGTGAGCGCCACGCCGAGCCGACTTATTCTGCTTTCTCATTCGACACGTTGAACAATTGCTTGATCATCTGTTCGCGTTCATATTGTGCGTTCAACTCTTCCATCTCGCGGATGCGCGCGTTCGGTGCGAGCACCGTCAAGTGGCGGAACAAGTTCCGCATCTCACCCGTGCATTCGCCGCCGTACTCGCCGTCGATGTTGAGACTCATCCGTTCCGTCGTCGTCTTCATCTTGACGTGTCCCGTCTTGACGTGTTCGACGAGCGGGCTCGACAAGTGCTCACCCCGGAGCAACAAGCGGACGACGTGGATGAACTCGAACAAGTTACATTTCCGTAAGATGAACAAGTCGAACAAGCCGTCATTGAGTGACGCGTGTGGCGAGATCTTCTCGAAGCCGCCGACCGAGTTCGAGTTCGACGTGAGGAAGATCATCACTTCCCCGCTGAACGTCCCTTCGTCATGTTCGAGCTCGATATACGTCGGTTTGATGAGCGGCAGCTTCTCCATTCCTTTGACGTAATAGGCGAGCTGGCCGAGCGCCGTCTTCAACTTCGACGGCACTTCGTACGACAGCTCGGTCATGATGCCGCCGCCGGCGATATTGATGAAGTAGTGGATATCTCCCGCCTCGCCTTCGATCTCCCCGAGGTCGACCGGCATCTCGAAGCCGTCACAGATGACGTCGAGGGCGCCGACGACGCTCAAAGGGATCCGCATCGCCCGGGCGAAATCGTTCGTCGTTCCGACCGGGATGAGCCCGATCGTCGGACGTTCATCGAGCGGAGCGAGTCCCGAGATGACCTCGTTCAACGTCCCGTCCCCGCCGGCCGCGACGATCAAGTCGAACTCGGCCGCTGCGGCCCGCTCGGCTTCGAGTGTCGCGTCACCGATCGCTTTCGTCGCGTACGTCGACGTCTCATAACCCGCATCCTCGAGGCGGTTCAAGATATACGGGAGCTCCCGTTTGATCACTTCTTTTCCAGATGTCGGGTTATAGATGACCCGTGCGCGTTTTCGTTGCATATCGTTTCTCTCCCCTATGCTCATTTCGAGCGAAAAGCGAGACACAAGTGCCTCGCTGCTGCTTAACGTTTCGCGATCTCTTCGTGGAACAAGCCATCGAGGAGCGCCGGGTTCGCCATCCCTTTCGTCTGCTTCATGATTTGCCCGATGATGAAGCCTTTGGCACGGTCTTTCCCGTTTTTAAAGTCTTCGATCATCTGCGGATGCGCTTCGAATAAGTCGAGGATGTAGCCGCGCAGTAAGTTCTCGTCCGAAATTTGGGCGAGACCGTTCGCTTCGACGTACGCCTTCGGTTCGGCGCCTTCCTCGATCATGGCCGTGAACACGCGTTTCGCGATCTTCGAAGAAATTGTACCTTCTCCGATCAAACGAATCAACTCCGCGAGCGAGCTCGGCGTCAACTTCATCGTTTCGACCGTCTCGTTCGACTTGTTCAAGTGGCCGAGCACTTCGCCCATGAGCCAGTTCGCGGCAGCTTTCGGTTCGGCACCGGCCGCTGTCGTCGCTTCAAAGAAGTCCGAGAACTCGCGCGTCGACGTGAGCGCCTTGGCGTCATAAGCCGACAGGCCATAGTTGTTCATGTAACGTTCGCGACGTTCGACCGGAAGTTCCGGAAGCGTCTTGCGAATGCGTTCCTTCCATTCCTCGTCGATCTCGAGACGGACGAGGTCCGGCTCTGGGAAGTAGCGGTAATCGGCCGCCCCTTCCTTGACACGCATGAGGATCGTCTTCTTCGCCGCCTCATCGAAACGGAGCGTCTCTTGACGCATGACGCCGCCCATGATGAGGAGTTTACGATGACGCTCTTCCTCATAATCGAGCGCCTTCAAGACGTTCGAGAACGAGTTCAAGTTTTTGAGCTCCGTCTTCGTGCCGAACGGCTCTTGACCGAACGGACGGACCGAGATGTTACAGTCGCAACGGAGCGACCCTTCTTCCATCTTGACGTCCGAGACACCCGCGAACGAGAGCACTTCTTTCAAGCGTTCGAGGTAAGCGACCGCGTCTTTCGGTGACCGCATGTCGGCCTCACTGACGATCTCGATGAGTGGTGAGCCGGTCCGGTTGAAGTCGACGACCGAATGTTTCTCGCCCGTATGGTTCATCTTCCCAGCATCTTCCTCGAGATGGACCCGCTCGATGCGGAACCGTTTCATCTCGCCATCGACTTCGACGTCGACGTGGCCGTTAAAGCCGATCGGTTGGTCGAACTGCGAGATCTGGTACGCTTTCGGCGTATCCGGATAGAAATAGTTTTTGCGGTCGAACTTCGTATCGGTCGCGATTTCACAGTTGAGTGCCATCGCGGCCTTGATGGCGAGGTTGACCGCCTCTTCGTTCAATTTCGGCAAAACGCCCGGGTGTCCGAGACAGATCGGACACGTTTGCGTATTCGTTTCGGCACCGTACGTGCGCGAGCAGCCACACCAAATCTTCGACTTCGTGCTCAGCTCGGCGTGCACCTCGATCCCGATGATCGTTTCAAAGTTCATCGTACGTCCTCCTTAGAGCTGTGGCATTTTGAAACCGCCGTTTGCTTGTTCAAAAGCATGGGCCACGCGGTAGAGTGTTGGTTCGCTGAAGTGGTTCCCGATGATCTGCAGACCGACCGGGAGGCCGTCTGAGAGACCGGCCGGCACCGAGATGGCTGGTACGCCAGCCAAGTTGACCGGGATTGTCATAATGTCGTTGGCGTACATTGTGAGCGGATCTTCGAGTTGTTCGCCGAGCTTGAACGCCGTCGTCGGCGCCGTCGGTCCGATGATCGCGTCATAGTTCTCGAACACGCGCGCGAAGTCTTGCTTCATGAGTGTACGCACCTGTTGTGACTTCTTGTAGAACGCATCGTAATAACCTGAGCTTAACGCGTACGTCCCGAGCATGATGCGGCGTTTCACTTCTTCGCCGAACCCTTGCTCGCGTGAATACGTGAACACTTCTTCGAGCGCATCGGCCTCGGCGCGACGTCCATAACGGATGCCGTCGAAACGGGCGAGGTTCGAAGACGCCTCAGATGAAGCGAGTAAGTAGTAAGTCGGGAGCGCGTATTTCACGGTCGGGAGCGATACCGTCTCAACGGTCGCACCGAGCGACTTGAGCGTCTCGACCGCTTGTTCGATCTGTTTGCGGACACCGTCTGATACACCTTCTGCCATGAACTCTTGCGGCAGGGCGAACTTCATGCCTTTAATGTCGCCATGAAGTGATGTCGTATAGTCCGGAAGGTCGACTGTCGCCGATGTCGAGTCCATGTCGCAATGACCTGAGATGACGTTCAACAAATAGGCGTTGTCTTCGACCGAGCGCGTGAGCGGACCGATCTGGTCGAGTGACGAGGCGAAGGCGACGAGGCCGTAACGTGAGACGAGGCCGTACGTCGGTTTCATCCCGACGACGCCACAGTAGGCCGCCGGTTGGCGAATCGAGCCACCCGTATCCGAACCGAGGCTGAACAGTACTTGTCCGGCTGCGACCGTCGCGGCCGAACCGCCTGACGAGCCGCCTGGTACGCGCGTCGTGTCCCACGGGTTACGGACGACTTTGAACGCCGAGTTCTCGTTCGATGAACCCATCGCGAACTCGTCCATGTTCAACTTCCCGATCGTGACGGCACCGGCGTCGTGAAGACGCTCGACGACCGTCGCGTCATGGGCCGGGACGAAGTTCTCAAGGAACTTCGAGGCACACGTCGTGCGTGTCCCTTTCGTGACGATGTTGTCTTTGACGCCGATCGGCAACCCGAAGAGCGGGTTGTCCGCTGTCTTGGCGAGGTCGTCCATCCGTTTCGCTTGCTCGAACGCGTCCTCGTTCAACGTGAGAAAAGCACCGATTTTGTCATCGGTCGCCTCGATGCGGTCAAATGATTCTTTGACGAGGTCCGTTACCGTGACCTCACCTTCTTTTAATAAGGTATGTAGCTTGGCTACACCGTGATCGAATAGTGTCATGAAGGGCCTCCTTACTCAAAGACGGCTGGGACGCGGACTTGACCGTTCTCCCAATCAGGCGCCATCCGTTCGACTTCCTCGCGAGGAAGTGACGGGCGGACCTCATCTTTGCGCATTACGTTTTTCAAATCTAGGGCATGGGTCGTCGGGATGACGCCCGTTGTATCGAGTTCATCGAGTTGCTCGGCGAACTCGAGGATTTTTGTCAATTGCTCCGTGAAGTGCGTCACTTCATCTTCCGTGATCGCAAGTCGGGCGAGTCCGGCAACGTGCCGAACTTCAGCTTCAGTGATTCGAGCCAAAGGTTCCACCTCCAACAGTTTTCAATACATCGTTCATTATCATACCACTTTTCCATAAGACAAAAAAGAAAATCCAATCCGGTCAAAGATGACCATTTTTTGAAAGTTAGGGAATCGCGCTAGAATATTGACTCGTTTCAAAAAACAGCTATACGGTACACGGGCAATTCTCATTATGCTAAGAGAGTAGCAAACATTTTCTGAGGGGGATCACTATGTCAATCCGTAACAAATTGATCGTCGCCTTCACCGTCCTGTTAGTCTTATTACTCGGTGTGAGCGGCTATTCATTCTATGCGTTGAACGCCTCGAAGGCAGCCCAACAAGACATGAACGTCTCTTGGGTGCCCGGCATGGACCAAATTCATCAAATCGACAAGCAGTTGCTCGAGATTCGTCAGCATATGATGCGCCACGCTCTAGTCGAGGACGAGGTGACAAAGCAAAATGTCGAGCTCAGCATTGAGACGGGCGTCACGATTTTAAAACAACAGATGACCGGCTATGAGTCGACGATCATCAACAAGACCGACCGTGAACTGTTCGATCAGGCGACGGCACAATGGACGACGTTCCAGTCAAACATTGAGGAATTGATTCGTATCTCGAATGAAGAAGGACAAGCCGCGGCCGACGCCTACATCCGAGACACGGCCACGCCGAGCGTCGACGCGTTATCGAATACGCTCGGCCTCCTCGTCAACTTGAACCGTGATGGGATTCGTTCTGACACCGAGGCTGGTGAAGCGTTGTTTGCACAAGTCCAACTCACGCTCATCGTCATCATGATCGCCGCCATCGTCTTCACCGTACTCATGATGGTGTTCATCTTCCGCTCGATTTTCGAACCATTGAACGAGTTCAAAGTGAAAATGCGCGAACTCGCCACGAGCCAAGGCGATTTGACGACGTCGATCCCGGTGAAGCGACGTGATGAGTTCTCCGGGCTCGCGCGCGACTTCAACCAATTCATCGCCAACCTGCGCCAGCTCATTTTGCAAGTGAACGGCGTCTCACGCGGGGTGACCGAGCAATCCACTCGCATGTACGACGAATTGAAAGCGCTTAATACGTATATGACGACGACCGCCGCAACGACCGAGGACTTGACGGCCGGCATGCAACAGACCGCGGCGAGCGCCCAGGAAATGAACGCCTCCGCGTCGGATATGGAACGGACGCTCCATCAGATTGTAACGATGGCGGCCGAACGAAAAGTCGAGGCGGAGCAAGTCGATGCCCGGGCCATGGCGCTCCGCAGCCACGCCATCGAAGCGAAGGCGTCAGCGATCGACGTCTTGTCCTCGACACGGCACAATCTCGAACGGGCCATGCATGACGCCAAAGCCGTTCGCGAGATCGCGACGCTCACGAACGATATTTTAGACATCGCGGCGCAGACGAACCTGTTATCGCTCAACGCCTCGATCGAAGCGGCACGGGCCGGTGAGGCGGGACGCGGGTTCGCCGTCGTCGCCGACGAGATCCGTAAACTCGCCGAGACGAGCCGGACGACCGTCGAACGGATCCAAGCGATCTCGACGACCGTGCTCCATTCGGTCGACCATTTGAACGAGACGTCGAGCGAGATGCTCGGTTTCCTCGATACGAACGTATTGAAAGATTACGACCAGCTCGAAGACGCGGCCGAACGCTACAGCGAAGACGCCGGGCGCTTTGAGGCGACAGCCTCTGAATTCGCCGAAGCGGCCATCGAACTCGAACAATTGACGTCCGGTATGATCGGCGTCATTCAAGACGTCGCCGTGACGGTCAATAACGGGGCGCTCGGTACGCAAGACATCGCCGAGAAAGTGACGCTGTCGGTCGACCGGTTCAGTGAGTTGAACCGTGTCACCGAAGCGTCGCAACGGAAGATGGACGAGTTGAGCGAGTTGATCGGCCAGTTCAAAGTGTAAACAAAAGGACGCACTCCCTCGGGAATGCGTCCTTTTGTCATGCGGCCGACTGTTGCCGCTCTTTCCGTATCTCAAGTTCGAACCGCTTCGTCTCGGCGACGACAACACCCGACAAGAACAAGAGCCCAATCAAGTTCGGAATCGCCATCAGACCGTTGAAGACGTCGGAGACGGCCCAAATCAAGTTCAAGTTCGTCGTCATCGCACCGAGTCCGGCGACGACAATGTACACCATCCGGTACGGGACGATCGCCCGCTCCCCGAGCAGGTAATGGACCGATCGTTCCCCGTAATAACACCAGCCGATCACGGTCGAGAAGGCGAAGAAGACGAGCGAGATCGTGACGATGAGTTCACCGATCGGGCCGAGGAAGTAAGCAAACGACGCTTGCGTCAGCTCGATGCCTTGCAGCCCTTCCGTATACTGACCGCCCATGACGATCGTCAGCCCGGTGATCGAACAGACGATGAGCGTGTCGATCAACACTTGTGTCATCGAGATGAGCGCTTGCCGTCCCGGGAAATCTGTCTTCGCGGCCGCGGCCGCAATTGGTGCTGAGCCGAGACCAGCCTCGTTCGAGAATACGCCGCGCGCGACCCCGTAACGGATCGCGGCACCGAGCGCCCCGCCGCCGATTGCTTCGGCACTGAACGTACTCGAGAAGATCGTCGCGAGTGCGGACGGGATCAAGTCGAAGTTTATGACTAAAATGGCGAGCCCGGCCCCGACGTAAGCGAAAATCATGACCGGGACGAAAATCCCGACGACTTTCCCGATCGATTTGACGCCACCGAGGATGACGAACCCCGTCAGGACCATCATGATGATACCGGTCGCGACCATCGGGACACCGAACGACGTGTTCAGCGCTAAACTGATCGAGTTCGTCTGGACGCCATTGCCGATGCCGAACGCGGCGATCGAGGCGAACAAGGCGAACGTCATGCCGAGCCAACGTTTTTTAAGCCCGTGTTCTAAATAGTACATCGGGCCGCCGGCAACCTCGCCCCGTTCATCGACGGTACGATACTTGACGGCAAGGATCGCCTCGGCGTATTTTGTCGCCATGCCGATGAAGCCACTCAGCCACATCCAGACGATCGCACCCGGTCCTCCGAGGACGATCGCGGTCGCGACCCCGACCATGTTGCCGGTACCGACCGTCGCCGCGAGCGCCGTCATGAGCGCTTGGAAGTGGGAGATGTCCCCACGTTGCCGTTTTCGTTTTTCGGCTTCCGCCCCACTCTGCTTTTTCGGGATGAACGCTTCTTTCAAGCCGAACCCGAGCCGTGTCACTTGGATGAATCCGAGCCGGAACGTCAAGAAGATGCCCGTCCCGATCAATAGTATGAGCAAGTGTGGTCCCCAGACGAGGTTCGATAGACTCGTCACCCAACTTTCAAACTGCTTCACGTGATGTTCCCCCTATGTATGTATTCGCTTGACTACTGGTTTATATTTTTCAGAACATTCTCAACTTCGTCAAGTTGACGCGGGGTGAAATCATACCGATTCCGCGTAATGTTTTTGTAATATATCTGTTCAACACTCGGTTTTATCCTGTTTCCGACTTTAGTATTTGAAATAAAAATGTAACGATTCAATTCAGCAAAAAACCGACTTCCTCTATCAGGAAATCGGCTGGGTCTTGCTTATTTGGCGAGCGCCGCGACGACTTCGTCGACGTGACCGTTCACTTTGACACTGCGCCACTCCTCTTCGATATAGCCGTCCTCGTTGATGAGGAACGTCGAGCGGACGATGCCGTAATACTCCTTGCCGTAATTCTTCTTCAGCTGCCAGACGCCGTATAGCTCTGACACTTCATGCGTGTCGTCGACGAGCAAGTCGAACGGCAAATCGTTCTTCTCGATAAAGTTTTGATGCTTCTTCTGGCTGTCGGCCGAGATGCCGATGACGACGGCCCCGCTCATCTTCGGTGCGGCGTCACGGAAATCGCACGCCTCGGTCGTACAGCCCGGCGTCGCGTCTCTCGGGTAAAAATAGAGGACGACTTTCTGGCCGCGATAGTCTTCGAGTGCGACCATGTCCCCGTTTTGGTTCGGTAGTGTAAATGTTGGTGCTAGCATCTGATTTCCTCCTTATCCGAACGACGGGTCGACGAGCTGTTCGTCATATCCGTCGATCGCTTGTTCTAGTTTTTGTTTGAGCGGGTCGAGCACTTCGAGATAGTCGACCGGGTCTTCCGTCGCGGCCGCATCGCGGAGCGCGGCCTCGTTATCGATATACCACGTCTGGTACGCTTTAAAGTAATCGGTCATGATCGCTTGGTTTTCCGGGACGGTGAGCGTCTCTGACATGAGCAGGAAAACGTTATTGTCCGCCTCGAGCGCGACATAGTCCGTCTGGGCGTTGACCCGGTCGTAAATCGGTCCGGCCTCATCTTCCGGCACGTCGGCGAGACGGGCGTTCGCTTCAGCGTTCACCCCGTACTCGCTCGCTTCAATCCCCGTCAACAACTCCCCGACCTCACCGATCACGTCAGCCGGGACCAAGGCTGGTGTGACGACGAGCGACCAATCGTCGCCTTCCTTGATCGCGACTTTGGCGAGCCGGTTCGGCAGTTCGTTCCCGTCACCATCCTCCATCTCATGGACGATATAGGCGACGTCCTCGTCCTCGTTCACCCAACTCTCGACGATGTCACCTGGCGTCAGGTCACGCGTCACGGCACCTGTCGCCGGGATGTCGGTCCGGGCAGCAGCGTAGTCGATGTCCGCGAGCGCCTCGGCGTCTCCGTCACGGAGCGCTTGTTGATACGATTCATACACTGTCTCGACCTCGTCCGGGAGCGGTCGTTTCGTCTCTTCGACCGGTGCTGCCTCTTCATTCCCGCAAGCGCCGAGCATGAGTGTGAGCGCCAGCGGCAACATCCATTTTCTCATCCAATCATTCCTTCCTCGATCGATCTCTTTTCACCATCCTACCACGACTGAATTTAGAGCGGAAACGACACGCTTTTCCGGAAAATTGTTTCACTAGGATTTCATGAAGAATTCCGATACAATACAGACGTAAGCGCTTAACTGCATAATCACTTTAAGGGGGAACGAGAATGATTCCATACAAACATGAACCATTCACAGACTTTACAAACAAAGAGAACGCTGCCTTGATTCAAGCGGCGATCGAGAAAGTGAACGGGGAGCTTGGTCAGGACTATCCGCTCGTGATCGGTGGGGAAAAAGTGACGACGGAAGGTAAGATCACGTCTTACAACCCGGCCAATAAAGACGAAGTCATCGGACACGTCTCGAAAGCGAACCAAGAACTCGCGGAACGTGCGATGCAAGAAGCGCTCAAAGCGTTCGACACGTGGCGTCACGTCGACCCGTCTGTCCGTGCCGACGTCTTGTTCAAAGCGGCGAACATCGTCCGTAAACGGAAGCACGAGTTCTCGGCCTACCTCGTCAAAGAAGCGGGCAAGCCTTGGAACGAAGCGGACGCGGACACGGCGGAAGCGATCGACTTCATGGAGTACTATGCGCGTCAAATGCTCGAACTCAAACCTGGTAAGAAAGTCGAGAGTCGCCCGGGCGAGTACAACCGCTATGACTACATCCCACTCGGGGTCGGGATCATTATCAGCCCATGGAACTTCCCGTTCGCGATCATGGCAGGGACGGCCGTCGCGGCCATCGTCGCCGGTAACACGATCCTCTTGAAGCCAGCTTCGACGACACCGATCGTCGCGGCGAAATTCGTTGAGGTCATGGAAGAAGCGGGTCTCCCGAAAGGCGTCCTCAACTTCATCCCGGGACCGGGCGCTGAAGTCGGCGACTACCTCGTCGACCATCCGAAGACGCGCTTCATCAGCTTCACTGGTTCACGCGACGTGGGTCTGCGCATCAACGAGCGCGCCTCGAAGTTGAACGACGGCCAAATCTGGCTCAAACGTGTCATCGCCGAGATGGGCGGAAAAGACACGATCGTCGTCGACGAATCAGCGGACCTCGAACTCGCGGCCCAGTCGATCGTCAAATCGTCGTTCGGCTTCTCGGGACAAAAATGTTCAGCTTGTTCACGCGCCGTCATCGTCGACAGCGTGTATGACACGGTGCTCGACCGCGTCGTCGAATTGACGAACGAACTGTCAGTCGGAAACACCGAGCAGAACGAACACTTCATGGGACCGGTCATCGATGCGGCCGCGTTCAAGAAGATCACGTCGTACTTCGACGTCGCGAAAGAAGAAGGACGCATCGTCACGGGCGGTAAAGCGGACGACTCGACCGGCTACTTCATCGAGCCGACGGTCGTCGCCGACGTGGCACCGAAAGCACGTCTCATGCAAGAAGAGATCTTCGGGCCGATCGTCGCCTTCACGAAAGCGAAAGACTTCAAAGAAGCGATCGACATCGCCAACAACACCGAGTACGGCTTGACGGGCGCGGTGCTGACGCGTGACCGCTCGAACCAAGAATACGCACGCCAAAACTTCCATGTCGGCAACTTGTACTTCAACCGTGGTTGCACAGGCGCCATCGTCGGCTATCAGCCGTTCGGCGGCTTCAACATGTCAGGGACCGATTCAAAAGCAGGCGGGCCGGATTACATCCAGCTCCACATGCAAGCGAAAACGACGTCAGAGACGTTTTAATCCAGGGAGGCACGACGGGACAGCCCGTCGTGCCTTTTTTCTGTGTCGGCCTCACCCTAACGCCACGTCTAAAATCATCATGACGGTAAATCCAAGCATCAAGGCGATCGATGCCAAGTCCTTATGGCCATTCTCTTGCGACCCCGGGATGACTTCTTCGACGACGACAAAAATCATGGCCCCGGCGGCAAAGCTCAATGCGAACGGCAGTAGCGGCTCCATGACAAACACCGCCCAAACGCCGAATAAGGCGGCGACCGGCTCGACGACGGCCGACAGCTGTCCGTAGAAAAAACTCTTTCGTCGTGACATCCCGTCCCGCCTTAACGGCAGCGCCACCGCCACGCCTTCTGGAAAGTTTTGAATCCCGATCCCGATCGCGAGGGCGATGGCACCCGTCAACGAGGCCGATGGAAAGTCAGCCGCGACCGCCCCGAACGCGACCCCGATCGCTAGCCCTTCCGGTATGTTGTGCAACGTGATCGCTAAGACGAGCAACGTGCTGCGCTTTCGTTTGAACGGGCCGATTCCTTCCGCCTCACTGAGCGGGGAAGTCGGGTGCAAGTGCGGAATCAGTTGATCGATGCCCCATAAAAAGAATCCGCCCAATAAAAAGCCGACTGTGGCCGGCAACCAGGCCGGCCAAGCGTCCTGTCCTGCCATCTCGATCGCCGGCGCGAGCAACGACCAAAAACTGGCGGCAATCATCACCCCGCCGGCAAATCCGAGCATCCCGTCCATCAGCCGTTGATTGATCGATTTCGTCGTGAACACGACAGCCGCCCCGAGCGCCGTCATGCCCCATGTGAACAACGTCCCGAGCAAGGCTTGCATGGCCGGACTCAGTTGAGCCACCCCGTCCCACATCGCCATCGCCTCCCCTTAAGCTTTGTATGCGCACCCTATTCTTTTCCCGTCGTCCCCGCGTCGCTAATCTCAATTTGCACAATCAAAAAAGAGGAGAGCGACGTCGCTCTCCTCCGTTATAGTCCTACTTAAAATGTGCGCATCAAGTTCGCCATCTCGATCGCCGCCGTCGCTGCTTCCCAGCCTTTGTTCCCGGCTTTCGTGCCGGCCCGCTCGATCGCTTGTTCGATCGTCTCGGTCGTCAAGACACCGAAGATGACCGGCACTTCCGACTGGTAGCTCGCTTGGGCGACACCTTTTGCCGCTTCGCTGCAGACGTAGTCGAAGTGCGGCGTCGCCCCACGGATGACTGCGCCGAGCGTGATGACGGCGTCATACTTCTTGCTCATCGCCATTTTTTTAGCGACGAGTGGGAGTTCGAACGCGCCCGGGACGAACGCGATCTCGACGTCGTCTTGCTCGATGCCGTGGCGCTTCAACGCATCCTTCGCCCCGTCGAGCAAGCGCATCGTGATCAAATCGTTGAACCGTCCGACGACGATCCCGATTTTCAAGCCTTTACCAACCAAGTTACCTTCAAATGTATGCAACATTATTCTTCTCCTCCAAAATGATTCATTTTTTGTTGTTTCGTCAAGCGATAGCGTTCATTCTCGGCGTGCTCCCCGACGATGATCGGGACGCGTTCGACGACGGTGATGCCGCACGCCTCCAAGGCATCGACTTTCTCTGGGTTGTTCGTCATGAGCCGCACGTTCGTGACGCCGAGGTCACGCAGCATGCCCGCGCTCACCCGGTAGTCACGCAAGTCGGTATGCAACCCGAGCGCGACGTTCGCCTCGACCGTGTCGAGCCCTTGCTCCTGCAGTTCATACGCCTTCAATTTATTCAGTAAGCCGATGCCGCGCCCTTCTTGGCGCATGTAGAGCACGACGCCGCCCTCTTCTTCAATTTTAGCGAGTGACGCATCAAGTTGCGGACCGCAGTCGCAGCGGTAAGAGCCGAACACGTCACCGGTCAGACATTCCGAATGGATGCGGACGAGCGGCGCATGTTCAAGTTCGCCTTTGATGAGCGCGACGTGCTCTTCGCGGTCAAGGACGTTTCGATAACCGATCAGGCGAAACGTCCCTTTTGCCGAGGGGAGATTGACGTCCGCCTCTCGTTCGACGAGGTCCGTCTCCATATAGCGGACGAGCTCCTCGATCGTGATGAATTTCAAATCGTGCCGTTCCGCGACGTGGACCAGGTCCGGTACTCGAGCCATCTCGCCGTCTTCACGGATGATTTCGCAAATGACGGCGACCGGCTCACTCCCTGACAGTCGGGCCAAATCGACCGACGCTTCGGTGTGGCCGCGCCGCACCGAGACGCCGCCTTTTTTCGCGATGAGCGGGAAGATGTGTCCCGGCCGTTGAAAATCGGCCGGACGCGCGTTCGCATTGGCCAGCTCGCGGACCGTGTGGGCCCGTTCGCTCGCCGAGATGCCCGTCGTCGAGTCGACATGGTCGACACTGACGGTGAACGCCGTCCCGTGTGGATCGGTGCTGTTGTCGACCATCGGCGACAAGTCGAGCCGGACGGCGACTTCTTCCGCCAGGGCGGCACAGACGAGCCCTTTCCCTTCCGTGATGAGGAAGTTCATCGTCTCGGCCGTCATCTTATCGGCGAGGACGACGAAGTCACCTTCGTTCTCCCGGTCCTCGTCATCGACGACGATGATCGGACGCCCCATTTTCAAATCTTCGATTGCTTGTTCGATTGTGTGAAACATCACCATCCCGCCTTTCCGTATCCCATCGACGCAAGTGATTCGAGCGTCATGTCTTTTTGATTCACTAGCTTTTCCATATATTTAGCCAACATATCGCATTCCAAATTGACCTTATCCCCAGCCTGCTTCATCCCGAGCACCGTCTCACTGTACGTGTGCGGGATGAGCGACAGCGTGAAGCCGCGTTCAGTGACCTCATACACCGTCAAGCTCGTCCCGTCGACCGAGATCGAACCTTTAGGGACGATGAAACGGAGCAACGACGGCTCGCAACTAATATCGATATAGACCGCGTTCGCGAGCGGACGTTTCTTGACGATGCGACCGACCCCGTCGACGTGTCCCGAGACGAAGTGACCGCCGAAGCGACCGTTCGCCGGCATCGCCCGCTCGAGGTTGACGTCCGTTCCAGGGCGGACCCCATCTAGACTGGACGCTTTGAGCGTCTCCGGCATGACGTCGACGGCAAAACTCGTTTGATCAAACGCCGTCACGGTCAGGCAAATCCCGTTCACCGAGATGCTGTCGCCGAGCTTCACGTCTTCTAACACGATCTTGCCCGCGAGCGTGAGCCGTAGCGACGGCCCGTTCCGCTTCACGGCTTTCACACTGCCGATTTCTTCAACGATTCCCGTGAACATCGGACTCCCCCTTTCTCATGACGAGCTTGATGTCGGTACCGACCGTCTCGACCGAGCCGATCGCGAAGCGCTCGATCGCATCTAACGGTCCGGCTTGGCTCGAGCGATAGATGCCTCGGTTCCCACCGAACACGCGCGGTGACTGATACATGACCCATTCGTCGACGTATCGTCCGTCAAAGAGTGACGTCACGAGCGTCGGTCCCGCCTCGATGAGCAAACGGCCGACGCCGCGACCATGCAAGTCACGAAGGACGTTGTCGAGTGTCGAATAGTCGGCAAGCTCGACACCGTTTTGAGCGAGCTCGGTCCGTTTCACTTCATCTCCAGACAGCGTATAGACGAGCACCGGCACGTCTTTCGCGCTCCGAACGAGCTGACTCGAGAGCGGTAAGCGGAGCTCGCGGTCGAGGACGACCCGAAGCGGCTGACGTGTCGGCGTGTCGAGCCGGACGGTCAAGGCCGGGTCGTCGGCGAGCACGGTCCCGATTCCAGTCAAGACGGCATCG
Source organism: Exiguobacterium sp. SH5S13 (assembly GCF_004337085.1). Lineage (NCBI taxonomy): Bacteria > Bacillati > Bacillota > Bacilli > Caryophanales > Exiguobacterium > Exiguobacterium sp. SH5S13. The sequence goes on from NZ_SJUS01000023.1 coordinate 16,270, forward strand.
ACCGTCGCCCGTAGTTCGTGGACGTCACGCCTCGCTTCAGTCCCGGTCACCCACTGGCTCTCACCCGTGTCGAGTGCGACTTTCCCGTCTAGGCTCGTCGCCGTCTTCAATACGACGTACGGCCGTTTCGTCTCAAGCGAACGTAGGAACGCCGGATTGAGCGCACGGGCCTCGGCTTCGAGCAGACCGACTTCGACGTCGATCCCGGCCGCCTTCAAACGGGCGACACCTTTCCCTGCGACGAGCGGGTTCGGATCGTTCATCGCGATGACGGCGCGCTTGATGCCCGACTCGACGATCAAGTCGGCACACGGCGGCGTTTTCCCGTAGTGCGAGCACGGCTCGAGCGTGACGTAAATCGTCGCACCGTATGCGGACGCACCGGCCATGCGAATGGCGTGCACTTCGGCGTGCGGTTCACCGGCCTTCAAATGGGCACCGAATCCGACGACGCGACCATCTTTGACGACGACGGCCCCGACGAGCGGGTTCACACCGGTCTGTCCGGCAGCGGACTTGGCCAATTGGATTGCTTGTTGCATGTACTGTTGCATCGTTCTCCCTCCTTGTTTCGTACAGACAAAAAGACCCTAAGGATGTCCTTAGGGTCTCGGCGGGAGGTCTCAGTCGTCATTGGTCGAGCCAAATAAACGTTTTCTTTACAGAAAAACGTACGACGAAGCGCAGGTCACGAGGACCTGTCTTTTTCCTTCTCCCATCCAGACTATACTGTCGGCTCTAGAATCGCACTAGATCCACCGTTCGCACACGTGCGCCCGGGTCACGGACTTAAGGCTTGCGCCCATCACCGCCGGTTGGGAATTGCACCCGACCCCGAAGGAATATTTGTTTGTACTCCTTTACTTTAGCGCAAAAAAGAATCGAAGGCAAAAATAAAAGCGCAAAAAAAGCGCCACTCCGATGAGCAGCGCTTCCAATCAAGCCAAGAATAAGACGACGAGCAAACCGACGATCCAACAATAGAACGAGAAGTACTTGAGCTCACCCTTCGCCATGATGTGCTGGAACCATTTGAGCGAGATGGCCGTCAGCGCGTACGAGGCGATGAACGCCAAGACGAGCGGACCGAACAGATCGCGCGTCGTCGGATCGGTGAACAATACCGGCCCGTCCAAGATCATCGTCCCGAGACTGACCGGGATGAACAAGAAGAACGAGAATCGGAGCGCCGACTCTTGTTTAATGCCGAGCAACATCGCCATGACGATCGTGGCACCCGAGCGGCTGATCCCTGGGATAAGCGCGACCGCTTGGGCGAGACCGATCAAGATGGCGTCACGTAACGTGATACCGCCGTCACCTTTACTCCCGCGCATGTTGCGGATGAACCAAAGTGCGACCCCGGTCAAGATCAACGTATAGCCGACCGTCGCGACGCCGCTGAGCGTCTCACCGATCCAATCGCCGAATAACACGCCGAGCACGCCGGCCGGTAAGGTCGCGACGAGCAAGAGACCGATGAACTTGACGTCGATCATCGTATCCTCGCTGCGGTCTTTCTTAAATAAGAACGTCCACAGACTGACGACGAGCCGGACGACGTCTTGGCGATAAATCGTCAAGACGGCGAGGAGCGACGCAAAGTTGACGAAAATCTCGAACGACAGCCCCGGTAATTCGATATTGAATAACTCTTGGAAGATGACCAAATGACCGCTCGACGAGATCGGGATCGGTTCCGTGAACCCTTGGACGAGACCAAGCAGCAAGTAAAATAACCATATTGTCATATCATAATATCCTCTTTTCTCAAATTCGCTCAATGCGGATATTTTAGCAGAACCACGGTTTCATTGACCACCATTTAAAATTTTTTCGTATATTTTGAAAACTTTTATTGATTAGTCTGAAAATTAAATTTATTATAGAAGGGTACTCAACTGGACAACGGCGATGACCCCATTGTCCAGTTGGGTACATTTTCGTATGGAACTCATATAATTTACCAAAAATAAAACTTTTTGTTTACAAATGAATCCATATAATATTAAATTTGTAATATGCCTGTTACCTTTTTTTTAAATCTTTTATCCAACTTTATACCTACCGAGTCCCATTTTTAACATAAAAAACTTACAAAAGCGCTTATAAATCGTAAAAACTATCCGATAGTATGATTGTAGAAGCACTTTCGTCATCATTGTCGGTTCAGATATGAGTCCATGGAAGGAGGAACCATCATTGAGTCAAACGCTATCCACTAATACTCATCATTTATCAACCGAACAGCAACGCATGATTCACTGTATTCGTTTGCTCGGGGATTTATTAAAGGAACGTCCTCGTCGCTCTGTCTATCGTCGCTTCGCGATGGAGCAAAACTGGCCGTCTCCCGAATCGATCATTCGACAGTTCGGATCATGGGCCGAGGCACTTGCCATCGCCGGCTATGAATGGCATGGGGAAATCGCCGTTGATTTACCCGATAAAATGCCAAAATATACACGCGACGATATCGTCGAGACGCTTGCCCTCTATTCACGGGACATGGGTTCGATCATCACGCTGAAGAAGTATCAAGAATGGCGGAAACTACACCCGAAAGCACCGAGCCATTACCACATCGTCAAGACGTTCGGTTCGTGGCATGATGCCTGCGCCGAAGCCGGTCTTGAGGCGAGCGTGACTTACTCGAAGTCAGAGTTGTCGAACGCTCTTCGAGAAGCGATTCATGAGATGGGCTTCTCTCTTTCATTCGAGGCGTACCGAGAATGGGCAAAACGCAACAACAAGCCATCTACGAAAGCGATCTTGCATCGTTACGGGTCTTGGTCCGCTGCCATCCATGCGGTCGAGTCCGATATATTCAGCCAGAAATCATAATCATTCATTCAAAAAGGAGAACCGTTTAACGGTCCTCCTTTTTTCATTGAATTCGTTCGGTCGATGTGTCCCGGTAATGGGCGACACGGTCGCGCCCGTTAAACTTCGCCCCGACGTACATCGCCCGGTCGGCATGCCGCAACACCGTATCGAGCTCTTCGTATTCATGAATCGTCTCGATGCCGATGCTCGCCGTCACTTGGACCCGGATTCCTTCCGTCCCGAACGGGTGTGACCGGAGCGCTTGCCGAATCTTCTCACCGGTCACAATCCCCGCCGCCTCGTTCGTCCTCGGGAACACGAAGACGAACTCTTCGCCGCCGTAACGCGTGACGAGGTCACTGCTCCGGACGAGCCGGTTGAACAGGACCCCCGCTTCAATCAACACTTCGTCACCGAACGCATGGCCGTACGTATCGTTAATCGATTTAAAATGGTCGAGGTCAACCAAGAAGACCGACAACGGATACGACGCGACGTCGTTCAATCGCTCTTTCGTCCAACGTTTCAACGCCCGTTGGTTCGGCAACCCGGTCAACGGATCGGTCAGACTCTCGTGCTGGAGCCGATCCCGTTCATCGATCCGCTCGAGTGACCACGATAGCGTCTTGAGCAAGCGGTGAATCTCGACCGCGAGCGCCTCATCATAAGCCCCGTTCGCCGTCGTCGAAATCATACAGCTGACCGCGTTCGTCGTACTCGTCACCGGTTGAATGACGAGCGCGGAATGATGCAGTTCGCTTTGGTTCGCCTGAAGCTCGGGATGCCACTCGTGGAGCGAATCGTACAGAAAGTACGGCTCACTCGCGTCACGGTGCCGTTCGAGCGTATACGCATCAGCGACCGCTTCCGTTTTCCGCCCCCGTACATCATAAAACGTCTGGTCCCCGTCTCGATTGATTTGAAGCCAACCACGCTCGACCTCGACGACTTCCCGTAAGCCGTTCCAAAACTTTTCAATTAACAACACTTCGCTGTCGACGCGATAGAGCTGTTCTTTCAACCGCTCGACTTGATCGATCTTCGATTGCGTCTCTTCTGTCTGTGTCGCTTTCGACAACCCCATCTTCAAGATCGACAAGAGCAGGAACGTCGCCATCAACCCGACATAACCGAACAGTTGGAACGCCTCGAGCGCGACCATCGTGAACAACAGCTCGAGCGAGATAACGAGCCAATCGAACCGTAACAGACGCCACATAATCGGTAGCGGGATCCGCTCCCCGATCAAGAACCGGGACATGACGAAGCTAAAGCCGAGGACGAGATAAAGCACTCCGAAGAAACCAATCAGTGCCGCTCCCTGCTCAAGCAAGTGGACGGTCGACCCGATCTCACCGCCGAGCGAAAAGTAGACGAGACCCGGGATGACGAGAATCATCGCCTCGATCAGCGTGTTGAGCGGATAAAAGTGTAAGAAACGCCGGCGGCCGACTTTCCTGTTGAACGCCCGTGCCTGGAACGTCAACAACAGCAATTGCCCCATTAAAAGTGCCGGGACGAGCCCGTACAAGAAGAACGTCATGAAGACGAACAGCTCGTGGAATGTGAAGTGCAGATGCCGCCGCTTTAACGGGTTCATGACGAACAAGGCACCGAGCGTGTAGATGAACCAGAAGAACGTCCAATCGAACGTTTCCATATCGGTCCACGTGTAATAGACGATCCCGATGAAGACGAGCGACCACGAAAGCCAGCTCCTTATGAGATACTTCCGAAACCGCATCGTCTCCCCCCTTTTCTTGTAACATTCCTTAACAGTATGAAGGGTTTCGGGGAAACATTCCAGTCGTTGTTTGAAAGTTGTGACAATGAAAAAAACCGTGGCGCACGCCACGGTCTGTCCGTTATTTCGCTTTCAAATAAGAAATGCCGATCGAGCCGGACCCGGTGTGGGCCCCGAGTAGCGGCGCGAGCGTGTCGACGCGGATCGGCACCTTGTCGCCGAGCTCCTGTTTCCACGACTCCGCAAGCTCCGGCACGTTCCCGTGGAAAATCGAGACGTCCGTGCATTCGCCCGACTCGATCGCCGCCCGGATGACCTCGAACAAGTGGGCTTGCGCCTTTTTATACGTCCTTACGGTCTGATACGGGACGATGAGCCCGTCCTCGAAGCGGAGTACCGGCTTCAGCTGCAGCATGTTGCCGATGAGCGCTTTTGATTTCGAGATGCGCCCACCTTTTTGCATTTGCGTCAAATTTTGAATCGTCAGTTCGATCCGGACGTCCTCGACGCGCTGTTTCATGTACGCCTCGACGTCATCAAGGGCGTCTCCGCGCTCGACGCGCTCGATCAGTTCTTCGAGCAACAGACCCATCGTATAAATACCCGACCGTGAATCGATGGCGAGCAGCTTGAACTCGGCGATCTCGGCCCCTTGGATCGACGCCGAGTACGTGCCGCTCAAGTCAGACGACAGGTGGACGGCGATGCCCATGTCATACTTCGGCTTCAACTCTTCATACAGCGTGGCGAAATCCCCGATTGCCGGTTGGCTCGTCGAGACGCGCTCGCCGGCATCGATCCAGTCGTACACCGTCTCGGCGTCGACTTCGATGCCGTCTTTATAAGGTTGATCGCCCTTGACGACGTAAAGCGGGACGATATGGATGTCTGGGTGGTGTTTGATCGAATCTGGCAAGACGACCGTGCTGTCCGTGATGTAGGCAATTTTCATGTGAGCCTCTCCTTTAAAATCGTGATTAGTACCTGGTAGTATGATTTTATCACAGGTGAAACGGTTTCACTAATTTTTCAAAAAATGTACCCGTCTTCGTCAAACGTTCAAACCTCCCAGGTCCACAATCCACCCGAAACGGGTAAAAGATAACATGGACAAAGGAGGCGTTTTTTTATGATTCGAATCGAGAACGTCAATAAGATTTATAAGACCGGTGACATCGAGACGGCCGCCTTGAAAGACGTCGACTTGACGATCAGCGATGGGGCGTTCGTCGTCATCCTCGGACCGAGCGGCAGCGGCAAGAGTACACTCTTGAACGTCATCAGCGGGCTCGATACGGTCACGTCCGGGAACATCACGTTCGATGACACCGTCTTGACCGACCTGTCCCCGGAACAGATGACGGCGTTTCGGCGCGACCATCTCGGCTTCATCTTCCAACAATACAATTTGCTCCAAAACTTGACCGTCTACGAAAATATCCAGATCGGGGCCGACCTGTCGACGCAACCGCTCGGTATCGACGAGCTGTTAGAGCAGGTCGGGCTGTCGCCTTCGCGCGACAAGTACCCGTACCAACTGTCCGGCGGTGAGCAGCAGCGCGTCTCGGTCGCCCGGAGTCTCGCCAAAAACCCGTCGATCATCTTTTGCGATGAACCGACCGGCTCGCTCGACGAGGACAACTCGAAGAAAGTGCTCGAGCTGCTCGAACGATTGAACACGACGTACGGCAAGACCGTCGTCGTCATCACCCACAACACCGGCATCAGCGCCATGGCCGACGACGTCATCAAGATGAACTCGGGACGCATCGTCGAACTGACGCACAACCCGGTCCGACAAGCCGCGCAAGACATCGCTTGGGGTTAGGAGGTTTCGACCATGCTGTATAAAAACGTCTTGAAGACGCTCGTCGGCAAATGGATGCAGCTCGTCGCCATCGCCATCATCATCGTCATGAGTTCGCTCACCTATACGATGATGTTCTACGGCATCAGCGGGATCGAGGTCCCGACCGAGGACTATTTGGCGTCGTCGAACCAAGAGGATTTCGCCGTCGAGATGCTCAACCGCGTCACCGAGGACGAAGCGAACGACCCCGAAATCGCCTCCCACGTCGCCTCGGGCACATATACGCTCGCCGACTTGAAACAGGTCGACCCGAAACGCTTCGACGACTTGATCGGCGCCCGGATCGACGCGGTCGAATCCGTCATGCCCGAGGCGACAATCGAACTTCGCGAATCCAAACTGATCACTTATCCATTCGCGGGCAGTGAACATCGGGGGCTCGTCTTAAAAGAAACAATGACGATCAATCAGTCTTACCTCGAAGCGGGCTCGCGTCCGACGACGGACGACGAGGTCGCGCTCAACGCCAAATACGCCGAGAAGAACGGGATCGAGGTCGGTGACATGATCGACCTCGGCACGCCGTTCACGGTGAGCGGTTTCGTCTTGTTCCCGGACTATACGCTCCCGCTGTTCGATGAGAACTTCTTCAATCTCGACGCCGGGACGCAGACGCTCCTGCTCATGACGGACGAGGCGTATGAAGCGGTCGTCGGCACGGAATCGTTCCGGCTCGCAGGCGTCACGGACGGCGCGATCAACACCGTCGAGCTCCCGTTCGTCGTCTCGGTCATGGAGACGGAGAATATTATGCGCAGCGGGGCCATCTATAGTGAGATCTCGTCCGGGAAAGCGATGGCGCTCGGACTTAGCCTATTCATCGTCTCGATCGCCGTCATCATCGTCGCCATTCTCATCTCGAACATGCTCGAGACCGAACGTGGTCAGATCGGGCTGTTGAAAGCGATCGGCTACAACCGGCGCCAGATTTCAGCCCCCTACTTGGTGCTCATCTTGGTGTTCGCGACGCTCATGCTCGTCATCGGGTACTTCCTCGGCCTCTACTTCGCCGACCCGCTCAAAAACCTGTATCTCGACTTCTATCTGTTGCCATCGATCACGATCGCTCAAAACCCGCTCGTCTTTTTGACCGCCGTCTTCGTCCCGCTCGTCTTCTTCGGCATCGTCGCCGGTGCCGTCATCTACAAGCTCATGGGCGAGAGCGCGCTCGCACTGTTATCACCGCGCGACAACATATCGCTCAATCGGCTCAGCCGGCTCGTCAGCCGAATGCTAAGCCAGGCCAGCGGGAAAACGAAGTTCAAATATTTATACGCCGTCAAAAGCACGGGCAGCTTCATCATCTTCTTCCTCGGTATCTTGTTCTCGACATTGTTGATCGTGTTCGCACTCATGATGAACGGGGCCGTCGACCGGATGACGGTCGGCGGATTGAACGACGTCGACTATGCGTATGAGGCGTACGCGAACACGGAATCGCCGCCAATGCTCGCCGACGGTCAGGAACCGTTCCTCGCCTATCCGTTCGCGTTCGTCGATGATCAACTCGTCACCCTTAAAGGCTTGAGCGACGACAACACGCTCTACCGGTTGCAAGACCGGGACGGGAACGAATTGACCCCTGCAACCGATGGCGTCATCGTCACCGAACCGCTCGCCTTAAAACAGAGTTTTGACGTCGGCGACACGATCGATGTCGAGCTCGACGGGGAGACGTTATCGTACCCGATCCTCGGCATCGCCGACGACTTCACGGGTGACGTCGTCTATTTACCAATTGAAATGCTCAGCAACGAGCTGACAGACGGCGCCTCGAGCGACTTGTTCAACGGCGTCTACGCCAGTGAACGGCCGGACGAGTCGGTGTATCCGACGATTCTGTCGCGCGACGGTTTGATCGAACAGTCCGAGTCGATCAACGAATATATGAATTTGATGATGAACGTCATGATCGGCGGCTCCGCCTTGATCGCCTTCAGCATCTTGTTCGTCTTGACCGCGCTCACGGTCGAGAAGAACTATTACGTCATCTCGCTCCTCAAAGTGATGGGGTATAATCGACGTGAGGTCCGCTCGATGATTCTTGACAGCTACTTCGTCTACGCACTCATCTCGGCACTCCTGAGCATCCCGATCGCCCTCGTCGTCCTCCGGATAATCATCGTCGTCTTCGCCGAGGACTACGGGCTCGTCTTGCCGCTCGAGTTTGAATGGATATACGTGCTCTATACGGTCGGGGCCGTCACGCTCTTGTTCTTCGTCAGCACGTTCATCAGCCGGCGCAAGATCGATCAAATCCCGCTCCAAGAAGTGTTGAAGACGTATCAAGAATAATTTTGCTCGAAATAGGGCATAATAAGAGAAGAGACTAGGCCTCTCGCTTGAGGGGCCTAACTATTTGCAGAAGAGGATGATTCTAATGAACCGTACACAAGTATTGCTCGCCATCCCAGGAAACTGGCCATCGGCCGAGGCCGTGAGCGAAAAAATCAGTTTACATAGCGAAGGCTATACGATGGCCGGTCTGTTGCTGTTAGAAGACGAGACCGGAAAAGCGTTCACCGTCGAAGTCGTCGAACGCGACCCGGCGCTCGCCGAGGCGATGATTCACGCCAGCACGAGCGGCTTCACACCGAAAATCGCCAAAGGACTCACGCGCCACACGCATATCGTCTATTTGATCGGCGACGTCAATGATGTGACAGACATCGCCGCGGCCCGTCGCGGGGCGAACGCCCTGTTGAACGCCGGCGGACTCGGTGTCATGGTCGAGACGGCAGGCGTCGCTTATTCGAAAGACGAATGGCAAGCGTCGAAAGAAGAAGACCTCGCCCTCGACTACTCGCTCCTCACCGCCATCACGGAAGAAGAGACGGCGTACGTATCGTGGGGCATGAAAGCGTTCGGCCATGCCGACGTCGCCGTACCAGAAACGCTCGAGATCGAAGACGCGATCCACGTCATCCATTCGTTCAACTTCCATTTGATCGCAGGCGGATCGATGTTCGGTGATGGCGATAGCTTCACGTTCGAGGACGGCAAGACGTTCACGGTCGAGATGGGCGAAGACGAGCGCACATCAATCGACAACTTGCTCCATAACCCGTTCGGCTTGATCTATCTCGTACCACAAATTGCAGAATAACATGTCAATCGATTAATTTGGACCCACATCCAGATTGATCGATTTTTTGATATCGCTCGTCCTTCCGGCGCCCACGCTTTCCTGCAGGAGTCGGGGCGCCATCGGACGAGCAACAAAAAGGTACTGTTCGAAAACTAATCGAACAGCTAATAGCCGAACGGAAAATCATCCGTGTCGGAAACGGTCCATCCACTCGCTACCAGCCCCTAAAGTAAACAAGAGCTCACAGATCATTCGTCTGTGAGCTCTTGTTGTTTCGGCATGTCGAGCGGCAAAAAGTAATGGTCGCACCCTTCCTAACCTCACTAATTTTACCTAAATCATCACGACAATCAAAAAAATCCACAGACACACGTCTGTGGATTTACTTTCTCATCTCTTGGAGCCGTTCGAGTTGGTGGGTCAACTCACCGATTGGCACGAACCGGGCCCGGCGGAGCATCTCTTTGCCGTCGATGAAGAACAAGACGACCGGTACGGTGAAAATCGAATAGGCGCCAGCGATATCCGGCACTTCGTCCGAATCGACCGCGACCGCCTCGATGTCGGGAAAATCAACGAGCATCTCCTCGACTTGCGGCTTGAGCGAGTGACAGACGCTGCATCCCGGGTGCGAGACATAGACGAGCAACTGCTCGGCATCCGCGACCCGCTCTTTCAATGTCGTCAGTGCCTTCACTGCCTCCATGCTGTCTCCCCCTTTCAACTTAAGCGTCGAGCCAAAGCACACCGACCGTCTCAAAGCCGGCATGGACCGCAATCGACGGACAGAAACGTGTCTTCACGACCTCAACCTCCGGCAATTTCGCTTGGATGAGGGCGACGAGGTTGTCTTGCATCTCTGGCGCGAGCGCCGTCTGGACGAAGACGCGGTTGTTATAGATCCCGTTCGCCGCATGAAGACGTTCGAGTTCGGTGACCATCTCAGCGTACGCTTTTTTGATCGAACGCACTTTCTTGAACGGGATGACTTTCCCGGATTCGTCGAGCGTGATGATCGGTTTGATGTTCAAGATGTTCGCGAGGAACATCTCACCTGATGACACACGTCCGCCTCGGCGCATCGTCTCCATGTTCCCGATGATCATGAAGAAGTTTTTCTTGTCACGCCATGCTTCGAGAAGAGCAACGATCTCCTCGACCGACTTGCCTTCCTTCTCGGCAGCGAGACCGAGACGGACGAGCTCTTGCTGCGCCTCGAGCGCCGCGTGCGAGTCGACCGTATGCACTTCAAATCCAGCCGCTTCGGCCGCAGCACTCGAGTTTTTGACGGTGCTGCTCAATCCGTTCGAACAGTGGACGGCGATGGCGCAATCGTACCCTTCTTCTTTTAAGCGCTCATAACGCGAGATGAAGTCACCAAAAATCGGTTGCGACGTCTTCGCTTCTTTCTTTTGGTCAATCATGTAGCGGTGCAAGTCCTCAATCGAGAGGTCGACTTCACTGTAGCCGCTCCCATCGACGATCAATTGGATCGGGACGATCTCAACGCCGAGCTGGGCGGCCTCCTCTTTCGAGAAGTTAGCCATACTATCGGTAATCCATGCAATTTTTGTCATAACAAATAGTCCTCCAGTAGTCGTTCAATTTTTTCCTCTTTTATTATAACCCATTTTCCCCGCCACTTCCCCGAAGAAAAAAGCAGAACGATTGCGGAATCGCCCTGCTCCCGTTCATTTTGTCGAAATCAGCTTTGTATGGGCGAACTCATCGTGCGGCAGTTCGAGGTCTTTATTCGACTTCATCTGTTGAAGTGCACGAAGAAGTGGTAGACCGAGCGTCGCCGGATAGACGACGTCCTTGTAGAGCGTCCGTTTCATGACTTGTTCGAGCGTTAGCGGCCGGCCGTCTTGGCTCACGACTTTAATCCCGACGATTTTGTCGCCGATCGTCTGCCCGTCCCGGTTGAGCAAGAAGTAGGCTTCTCCTGCGATGGAGACGATTGTCGGTAAGTAATAATGCTTCACTTCTTTATCCGGCCAAATTCTTTTACGGATCGTCTTCTCGACGAGTTTCGCGGGTGCTTCTAATAGGATTTTATCGATTCGACTAGCTACAGCGCGTTTCCAGATTGGGACTGCCACGTTCATCATCCTTTCGTTTCGTTTCCTAGCCTTTAGATTCCTCTTTTGGCTTGGCTTGAAACGCTGAAAACGGACAACCTGACCGCGCGAACAAGTTCGGCGTCACAATCTTGTCATCATAGTGGCGATGAAAGACGTGGGTCGAGGCCGGTGACAGCGGCGGGATGAGCCAACTCCACTGTCCGGTCACGTCACGACCGGCGTCCGTCTCATTTTTCTCGAACCGTTTAAATTGTTTCGCCGCTGTATGATGGTCGACAATCGTCACGCCGGCGCGCTCGAACGATTGCAAGACGGCGACGTTCAGCTCGACGAGGGCGCGGTCACGCCAGAGCGTCCGCTCTTTTGACGTATCGAGACCGAGTGATACCCCGACGAGCGGGAGCAGGTTATAGCGCTCGACGTCGGCGAGGTTGCGCGCCCCGATCTCTGTCTCCATGTACCATCCGTTGAACGGGACCGATGTGAAGCGGTGTCCACCGATCTCAAGCTCCATGTCAGCGATGGCCGGGACGGCGTGCCACTTGACGTCACGTCCCCCGAACAAATCGACGTCGTCATGGCGAATGTCGACCTCGAGCACGGCGTCGGCCGGCAGTTCATACATGCGGATCTCGTTCCCGTCTGTAAGCAAGAGCGGTAACAGATCGAAAGCAGTACCGGCCCCGACCCACCCAAAACGCATCGCTTGTCTCGTCATCGACAGCGATAGCGGGTCACCGACGATGCCGTCTGTCGTCTCGTACGCCGCATAACGGATGAGTTGCGTGTTCAAAATCCGAAAATGGTTCGGGAGGACGGTCATCGTCGAGCGGATCTTTCCGCCGTTCGTCGCGTAGCGAAGATGGGCGACGATTGCTTCAAACACGTCATCGAACGTTTCCGCGTCACGCGCGTCATGGACGGTGAGCGTCTGCCAAAACAAGCGGCCGATGCAGCGGTTCGAGTTGCGCCATGCGAGTTGTGCCCCGGACGCCAATTCGTCCGTCGTGAGCGTGTACGTCCCGGTCCGCTCGATTTCGGCTTCGATCTCCCGTAACCGTTCGGTATGCTCCCCATCAAGTTGTGAGAAAAAGTGGCGGGCTGCCTGTAGTCGATCCATCGTTTCTGTCTCCTCTTCTAATCTGTCCCTTCCATCTTAGAGAAAATCACGTCCCGTTTCTAGTTTTAGGGCGCACAAAAAGCGAGCCGGCAAATCCGGCTCGCTGTGTCTCATTCTTCGACTAAATCTTTCGCTTGTTGAATCGTGAAGCCGCGCGGTTTGTCACTCTCAAGCGCGGTCAACCGTTTCTCGAGTTCGACGGTCTGTTCGTACGTCGCTTCATATTGATACAATCCGTTCGCGAGCTCGGTCAATCGCGTCACTTGAATCGGCAGTGACGGCTGCCCGTCGTCAAGCAAGATGACGAGATTGATATCACTGTCGACCGGTAACCGAATCGAGCTATAAAAGGCGATCGCTTTAAAACCGCGCTTCATAATGACGATCGGCGATGTCCCGACCGCGACCGCTTGATTGCGCAGGCGTGTGATCGTGATGCCGGCGTGGATCAACCGGTTCGACGGTTGGATCGTCTCGACGTACTCTTCGATCGGGATGAGCGTTCCCGCTTCAAGCGCTTGTTCAAAATCGGATTCTCGCAACGGTCGGCTGAAAATGAAACCTTGAATGACGTGACAACCGAACTCACGGAGCCGAAGCAGGTCATCCATCATCTCGACACCCTCGACGACGACGTTCATCCCGAACTCTTCGGCGATGAGGAGCAGACTCCGGATGATGCCTTGGGCTTTTCGGCTTTGATTGACGTTATGGGCGAAGATGCGGTCGATCTTGATCGTCTGGGCACTGTACGCCTGCAAGTAAGCAAGCGACGAATACCCTTTCCCGAAGTCGTCAAACGCGATCGGGATACCGAGGTTGTTCAACCGCTCGAACGCCTGTGTGATCTGCTGGGCGTCGTCTAACAGTGACGTCTCCGAGATCTCGACTTCGAGATACGACGCCGGGACGTGGAAGCGGTCTAACATCTCTTCAAACACGCGTTCAAACCGTTCTTGATACAAGTATTTGGCCGAGACATTGATCGAGATCGGGACTCGATGTTTGAGCGACGTGATATAGCGGCACACCTCCTCGATCAACCAGTTCGTCAAGTCGAGATGGAGGTTGCTCTCCTCGGCGAGCGGAATAAATTCAGTCGGCGAGATCGAGCCCCACGTCGGGTGCGTCCAGCGCATGAGCGCCTCGGCTCCGACGATTTGACCGGTCCAGGCGTTCACTTTCGGTTGATACATCAAATAGAACTCGTTGTTTTGCAGCGCACCTCGCATATCGCGCAACAGCTCGTAGCGTTTAAGTGACTCGATGTCCATTTGCGACGAATACAGTTCGAGTTTCGTCCCGAACTTTTTATCGGCCCGGTTCATGGCGACGCACGCGTGCTTGATCAGTTCGCTCGCCTGTGCCCCGTCTTCAGGATAACGGCTGACGCCGATCGAGATGCGCGCGAACAAGTCATACGCGTCAATACGGAACCGGTGCTTCGACAGCGTCCCAAACTCTTTCCCGAGCGCGAGCACTTCCGGGTCTTCCATCCGGCGTGGCAACACGATCAAGACGTTATCCGCATCGAGATGACCTAGCAAGGCGTCTTGTGGCAACAGACGAATCAATTGGTTCACCGTCGCGACACGCCACTCGTCACCGAGCTCGTAGCCGAACGTATTGTTGATTTCAGTGATGCGGTTGAACGAAAGCGAGAACAACGTGAACGGGTCGCGTTTGCGCGTGAGTTGATAGACCGATCCTGTGATCGATTCACGGTTCGGCATGTTCGTGATCGGGTCGAGCGAGGCGAGGCGCCAGATCTCTTGTTGCTGTTCTTTCAGTTGGGTGATGTCTTTGACGAGCGTCCGAAAACCGATGACGATTCCACCTTCAGAGAAAATCGGTTCCCGGTTCTCTTCGACCCACTTGACGTTCCCTTTGGCGAAGATTCTGTAGGAAAACGTCACCGGTTTTCCGCTGAGCGTCATTTCGCGTGCCTGTTTGATTTTCGGAAGGTCATCCGGCACGACGATACGCTGCCAATAGTCCGGGTGCGTATTGAATTGGTCTTCCGTATAACCGAAGATGAGCGAGAAGCCCGGTGTCAAAAATTTGAACTGTTTCGTCTCGAAGTAACGTTCAAAAATGACCGAGTCGACGATTTCGCACAGTTGTTTCACTTTTAACCGTTCTTTCGTGAGCGCCGATTCGGCATCGACCAAGTTCGTGAGGTCAAACATCGCCCACGTCACCGATTTCCGATCTTTCGATATCCCGACGTGGACAATCAAGTCCAAATATTTTTGTTGCTTCGGATTGAACGCTTTGACTTGAGTCTCATAATCGTGCTGTTCGGGGTCATTGATAAGCGACTCGACGGCCGCCGCAAACGCTTCACGTTCATTCTCATGAATCATATTACGGAAATGCTCGCGCTCCATTCCCCCTAACTGACGTTTAGACAGCCCGAGCAGTTCACCCGTCTGCGGTGAATGATAAAATTCGCCAGACTCGAGGTCAAGTTCGATCAGGATGAGACCCGGGATGCGCTCGAACAGCGTCCGTCCCACTTTCATCCGATTGTATCGTTCGCGCAGTTCCGTCTGGGTCGTCAAGTCTTTGACGACGCCGTACAGGCCGGTGATGACCCGGCCGGTATAGAGCGGCGTATTCGTGACCGACAGATGAATGCGTCGCTTGTCCGCATTCAGCGCTTTCAGTTCATAATGGACCGTCTCCCCATGGAGCGCCCGCTGATGAAAGGCGTGAACACGTTCGCTTTCTAGTTTTGGAAGCCAGGAGGCAGGATCGACGAAACGTTCCTCTTCCCTGTTGAAGAGAAGCGACAACTTTTCGTTCGAGTCGATGAAGTTCAAATCTCGATCAAGGACGTACACCGCGTCCGGATATTGATCGAGCAATAACGGATCGATATTGATTTGCCCCTCATGCTCGGCCTGCTCAACGTTTGATTCCAATACATGCTTCCAATTACGAAAGAAGCCCATGTGTACCACTCCTTCGTGTGACAAATGTCACGTTTCGATACGTGTTAACTTGATTATACAAGATTGATTAGTTGAAAACGCTTCTGCATTTTGCAAATAAGGGAAATGTACCGATTTACACACATATATTCAAAAAAATGTCATGCCTTAATGTGCTGTTAACCTACTCCTCTCCCACACGATGACGACGTAAAAAAGACCACGGATGTTGGCTCCGTGGTCTCGCGCATTATGGTTGTTTTACGACGACCGTCGCATACGATGGCACGTCGACATAGCCCGAGACGCGTTTGATCGTCTTCGTTCCTGCCTGACTGCCGTCGACAATCACGTTCCACTGTCCTGTCGGAAGTTTCACTTTGACCGTTTCTGCGTTGGCGTTATGTGTGATGAACAAGTCTTTCTTCTGGCCAGGCGCTTTGTCATCGATCAAATACGTGATGACGTTTGGCGCAGAACGATAGAACTTGACGTTCTTCTTGACGTCAGTCGCTTTCGTCATGCGAAGCCCTGGGTTTTGTTTACGCATCTCGATCAAGCCTTTCATGTACTGGACGTCCGCCTTACGGTCAGCGGCGCGTTTCCAATCCATTTGGTTGATGCGGTCTGGTGATTTGTACGAGTTGTGGTCGCCTTCTTTCGTCCGCATGAACTCTTGCCCGGCGTGGAGGAATGTCGTCCCCTGGCTCGTCAAGAGGATGCTTGACGCGAGACGATGCATCTTCGTCCGGTCCGCTTCCGCCGTCTCTTTATTCGTGAGTTCGAGCTTGTCCCAAAGCGTGTGGTTGTCGTGCGCTTCGACGTACGTGATTGCTTGCGTCGGCTCTTTCGTGAAGCCTTTGATCTCGGCATTGTAGTCGATCTCACCGACGATTCCCGTCTTGATGCGGTTCTCAAGACCGTCTTTGCCGTTGATGAAGCCGTTGTCCGTGTCGATAAAGACGCTGCCTTTCAAGCCGTCACGGATGTTGTCGTTAAAGTGAGCGACGCGGGGCATCTTGTAGGCGTTCTTTTGGTTCGCTTTCAGTGCCGGGTCGAGTGGTGTGTTGAGGTCCCAACCTTCGCCGAAGACGAGGATCGATTTATCGACTTTGTCGAGCGCTTGACGGACTTGGTTCATCGTCTCGACGTCGTGGATGCCCATGAGGTCGAAGCGGAACCCGTCCCAATGATATTCTTGCGCCCAGTAGACGACTGAATCGACGATGAGTTTTTGCATCATCTTGCGCTCAGACGCGGTGTCGTTGCCGACGCCCGTCCCGTTCGCGAAGTCGCCGCCTGCCGTGTAACGGTAGTAGTAGCCTGGTACGATCTTATGAAGGTTCGAGGCTTGCGCATCGAA
The DNA here is from genome assembly GCF_004337085.1 of Exiguobacterium sp. SH5S13. Taxonomy (NCBI): domain Bacteria; kingdom Bacillati; phylum Bacillota; class Bacilli; order Caryophanales; genus Exiguobacterium; species Exiguobacterium sp. SH5S13. The sequence continues at coordinate 33,301 of NZ_SJUS01000023.1, forward strand.
CATGTGGTTGTAGACGACGTCCATGACAGCACGCAAGTTGTGGTCGTGGAGACCTTGAATCATTTCTTTCATTTGCATGATTCGAACTTTTGCGTCATAAGGGTTCGTCGAGTATGAGCCTTCCGGCGCGTTATAGTTTTTCGGGTCATAGCCCCAGTTGTATGTCGCGTTCGGTTTCGTCTCGTCGACCGAGGCCGTGTTGTAGTCATACACCGGGATGAACTGGACGTGCGTCACGCCGAGGTCTTTGACGTGGTCAAGGCCTGTCTTCGTCGCCGTCTTCTTCCCGTTTTCAATCAAACGAGTACCCGGTTGAACGACACCAAGGTATTTGCCTTTATAGCGAATTCCTGAATCGTACGTGTTCGATGTGACGTCAAAGATTGAGAAGTCACGGACGTGTGTCTCGTAGATGATCGCGTCCGTCGCGTTTTGAAGCTTCGGTTTCATCGAGTTCCAACGTTTCGGTTTCGTCTCGTTCAAGTCGACGATGACCCCTTGGTCCCCGTTGACGCCGACCGCCGTCGCATACGGATCGACCGCACGGACGCTGCCTGACGCATGCTTGACGTTGTACGTGTAGCCGATGCCGTCGAGGTCGCCACGGACTTCAGCAGTCCACGTGCCGCGCTCGCCGCGTTTCATCGCAATCGTTTTCTTGATATCCTTGTCGTTCGCCGGACGGTCTTTCGGCATGTTCCACAGTTCGAGTGAAACGTCTTGAGCCGTCGGTGCCCACAAGACGAAATTTGTTTTCGACTTTTGATACGTGATGCCGAGCTTGCCGTTATACGCATACTTCGCATCGAATTCTGGTGACCGAAGTACGTCGCCCGCTTGCAGCACTTTGTCACCGAACGTCGGGTGCGACGCCGTGATGACTTGCGCCAAGTCGAGGTCAGCGCTGAAGTTTACCGTGACCGATTTGTCGCCAGTCTTCTCGACCGACTCGACTGCCGCGCCATCGACCTTCAATTCACTAAGGAACTGCTCATCGATCGCGCGGTTGAGCGTTAGTTCCGCCTGACGGAACGTGTTTGCCTCGAACGAGACGATTTTTGGTGAGCGGTCGATTTCTGGCTCTGAATAGTAAATCGTCGAATCACCTTCGACGAGCCAAATCTCTTTCGCCGTGCTGAGCGCGAAGCGGTCTTCGCCGTCCTTGTCGGACCATTCGCCTTTTTTCGTGATCAGACCGATGAGTTGTTTCGCATCCGGATTCGCAAACTTCACGTTCGCGACACCGCCGTAGGCGTCCGTCTCATCAAAGTTGATGCTTTGACCGTCGCCACCGTCCGGCCACGTCCAAACACCCCAGTCGGTGTATGTATTGTCATAGCGGAAGTAGTGGACTTTCATGTCGACTTCCGTCTTCGCCGTCTCCCCGTCCGGGTTCGACGTGTAGATTTTCGAGTCGCCCGACTTGATCCACACTTCGGCGACACCGTCCTTGATCATGTCTTTCGTGATCAGGCGGTCGTTTTCCGACCCTTTATCCTTGTCCCAATTGTCCGTTCGGACGATGAGACCGATCTGTTCAGGTGAGTCGACCGGGAATTCGTAGGCCGCCACCTTGCCGTAATCGTCCTCGCCGTTAAAGGCGAAGCCTTTGTTCGGGAAGTAATCTGGGCCATTCGCCCAAAGCCATAAGTTCCAATCCATTTGATTGTCTGGCGCCTCTTGATAGTGGACGACGACTAGTGTCGACTCTTTATCAAGGGCAGACGCTGACATCGGAAACATCGACAGAATCAGTGCAAACGTTAGCACAACTGCCCATACTGGTTTCCATTGTTTGTTGACCATGTGGGTCCCTCCTTGTAGCATGAATTTAGGAAAACGCTTACACAAAAATTGTAAACGTTTGCTTCCTTAATTTCAATTCTTTTCTAAATAAACGACTAACGTTTCCCATATCAAGCCACTTGTTGGTTCGAACTCATTTTCCCATCACAAAATGATTGCTTTTTTATCCTCATCTGCCGAATATAGAAAATAGGGGAGGGATTTTTAAAATGTCGATGACCAATTTAATCAATAACTTGATTGCCAACGCCAGCTTACTGCTGATCGGCCTTTATATGATCTCGCGCCTCACGAAGCTCGGGTTCACGAGCAAGCTCCCGTTAAGACGGCAAATCACGATTTCACTACTCCTCGCCGGCCTGACGATCGTGATTACGTTGCATGGTGTGCTCTGGAACGCCCAAGCCGACTTTCAGTACGGGTTTGTCCCCATCATCATTGCCGGCCTTTACTTTGGCCTCCAAGGCGTCCGGATCACGTACGTCTCGAGCATACTGCTGCTCCCGTTCATCATATCGGATACGTTGCTGTTAATCGTTTTTCTCGACTATACGGTCGCGGCCACAACCGCAGTCGTCTATATGAAACTCCGGGAGCGGATCAAACCGACACGGGACATCCGCATCGTCAACGCCATCACCCTCGGATTTATCATTTTATTCTCGCTCTTAAATTTTAGTAACTATGCCGCTCCAAGGATGTACGTCTATACGTTGGTCGCTTTCATCATAATTGGATATTCAACCGGGTTCGTCCTTCATATCGTCTATGGGGGCATCCGCAAAATGCAGCGCTCGGAACGGCAGATCACAAAATATCGAGAAGCCGCCTACACCGACGCCTTGACGGGTCTTGGCAACCGTCGTCGCTTCGAGGAAGAGATGAAGCGCGTCGACGAGGAAGTGTTCTCGAGTCCTTACGACATCACGCTGCTCTTACTCGATATCGATCATTTTAAATCGGTGAACGATACGTATGGCCATGATGCCGGCGACGCCATCTTGATCGAGCTTGGCAAACGGCTCACAGAGACGGCCCGTACCGATGACATGGTGTGTCGCCACGGTGGCGAAGAGTTCTCGGTGCTGTTGTCGGACTGCAACTTGTCGCAAGGGTTCGTCATCGCCAACCGCTACTTGCGTCAAATCGCGGAAAGTCCATTTTTGCTGCCGGACGGCAAACAGCTCAACATCACCGTCTCGATCGGCGTCACAAGTACGTCCGAACCAAAGATCGTCACGTCCGAACAACTCATCAAAAAGTCCGACCTCGGTCTGTACGTCGCCAAACGTAGCGGTCGCAACCGGGTCAGTAAATGGAATCAGCAACATGCAAATTAGACCCGACTCATGTGAGTCGGGTCTAATTGATTAGTTACCGTATTTTTTAAACAACTGATAATTCTTGTTGCCACCTGACAAGTTGTAGACGTCGGTGAAACCGAGGTTACGGAGCACGTTTTGCGCCGCGTTCCCCGTGACGCCGCCGTTGCAGTAGACGACCGTCGGCTTGTCTTTCGCGAGGTCTTTTGACGCCTCGCGGAGCTTGCCGAGCGGGATGTTGACCGCACAGTCGACGCACGCCTTCTCAAACTGCGCCGCTTTCCGTGTATCGATGACCTGGATGTCCTCGTTCGCGTCGATTCGCTGCTGTAGCTCAGCCGGCGTGATGAGACGGGCCGACTTGTTCATGCTGTTCGCCAGTGCCATCCCCGTGTACATGACCGGGTCTTTCGTCGTCGAAAACGGCGGTGCGTACGCGAGGTCGAGGTGGAACAAATCATCAACTTTCGCTTTGAACGTGATCGCCGTGACGAACACGTCGATACGCTTGTCGACGCCTTCGAAGCCGACGATTTGGACGCCGAGCAGTTGACGTGTCGCCCGGTCGCCGACCGCTTTGATCGTCATGTCTTTCCCGCCCATGTAGGCCGGCTTGTCCGGTTTCGTGTTGTGGAGCACTTCGACGTCGTAGCCGAGGTCACGCGCTTCACGCTCCGAGAGACCCGTCTGCGCGACTGCGAGGCCGAACACTTTGAAGATGCCCGTCCCGAGGATGCCGCGGTGTTCGAGTTCCCCGCCCGTGAGGAGATCACCAAGTGAACGTCCCATCTTGTTCGCTGTCGAGCCGAGTGGGCGCCAAATCGGTTTACCCGTGACGAGCGAGACGCTTTCAGCGACGTCGCCGGCAGCATAGACGCTGTCCACGTTCGTCTCCATCCGTTCGTTGATGGCGATCGCACCCGTCTCACCGATCGTGACACCGATCGACTTGGCGAGTTCCGTGTTCGGACGGACACCGACCGATAGGATGACGAGGTCTGTGTCAATCGTCTTCCCGCTTTCCGTGACGACGCGTTCGACATGACCGTCGCCGACGAGCTCTGTCACGGTCTCACCGAGCAACAGCTCGATGCCGTTCTTCTCGAGGTGGTCCTCGACGCGGCACGCCATGTCTTTGTCGAGCGGCGGCATCACTTGCGGGATGCGCTCGATGATCGTGACGTCGATGCCACGAAGTTTGAGCTGCTCGGCCATCTCAAGACCGATGAAGCCGGCCCCGATGACCGTCGCATGTTTCGGGTTCGTCGCGTCGACGAAGTTGCGTGTCGCTTCCGCGTTCTGGATGTTGCGGATCGGGAAGACGTTATCTGACTTCACGCCCGGGATCGGCGGGACGATGCTCGAGGCACCGGTCGCGAGGACGAGGACGTCATAGCTGTCCGTGAACGCCTCACCCGTCTCCAGGTTTTCGACCGTGACCGTCTTCGCGTCCTTGTCGATTGCCGTCACGTTATGACGCGTCATGACATCGATGTTGTAACGCTTTTTGAAGAAAGCGGCGTCGCGTGGCGTCAAGTCATCGCGTGACTCGACTTCGCCTCCGACGTAATATGGGATCCCGCAACCTGAGTAGGAGATATCGTAATCGCGGTCGTAAATCGTAATTTGTGCGTCTTCGTTGTTACGACGTGCTTTCGCCGCGACTGATGTGCCGGCAGCGACTGAACCGATGATGACTAACTTCATAGAAAATCCACTCCTCAATATAGTAGTAAGCTGATATACAGGCCGAGCAACGTGATGGCAAGCGTTGGGATCGTCAAGACGATCCCGATTTTAAAGTATTGCCCCCAACCGATCTTAAGTCCTTTCGTCCGGAGCACGTGAAGCCACAGCAGCGTCGCGAGCGACCCGATCGGTGTGATCTTCGGTCCGAGGTCGGAACCGATGACGTTCGCATAGATGAGCGCTTCGCGAATCTGACCCGACGTATTCGTCAAATCGATGGCGAGCGCGTCGATCATGACGGTCGGCATGTTGTTCATGACCGACGATAAGATCGCGGCCAAGAAGCCCATCCCGAACGTAGCCGTGAACACATCGACAGAGAACCAATCGATGAAGTTGGCGAGCACTTGTGTCAGCCCCGCGTTTTGTAGACCGTAGACGACGATGTACATCCCGAGCGAGAAGAAGACGATCGCCCACGGCGCGCCTTTGACGACTTGCTCCGTCTTCACAGCAGGCGAACGGTTCGCCATGATCAGGAAGAACAGGGCGATGACACCGGCGACGAGCGAGACCGGGATGCCGATGATGTCGCTCGTGAAGTAGCCGATGACGAGCAACGCGAGGACGACCCACGACAAGCGGAACATCTTATGGTCTTTAATGACCGTGCTCGGCTCGACGAGTTTTGACAAGTCGTACTGCTTCGGGATGTCTTTCTTAAAGTACAAGTACAAGACGAGCAGACTGCCGGCGACGGCAAACACGTTGACGAACACCATCCGCGCTGCATACTCAGCAAAACCGATGCCGAAGAAGTCGGCCGAGACGATGTTGACGAGGTTCGAGACGACGAACGGCAAACTTGCCGTATCGGCGATGAAGCCCGAGGCGATGACGTACGCCAAGACGACGGCGTCCGGTAATTTAAGCGCCCGTACCATCGCGAGTACGATCGGCGTCAAGATGAGCGCCGCCCCGTCGTTCGCGAATAATGCGGCGACAAGCGCACCGAGTAGCGTGATGTAGACGAACAGTTTGACACCGCCGCCTCCGGCGATCCGAGCCATATGTAAAGCGGCCCACTCAAAGAATCCGATCTCATCCAAAATGAGCGAGATGAGAATGATGGCGATAAACGTAAACGTCGCGTTCCAAATGATGTCCCACACCGTTCCGACGTCATCAAAATTGACGACCCCGGTGATGAGGGCAATGGCCGCCATCCCCATCGCCGAGTAACCGATGCCGAGGCCTTTCGGTTGCTTGATGATGAGGAAGAGCGTCACTAAGAAAATGATACTAGCAATCCATTGCACAATGAGTTCCTCCAATAATCTCTATTTTTGTTAGCACGTTTGTTGAAGACCGCGTAAGAACAGGCTTGCGCTGTCTTCTGTCATTTCGACGTCGAGCGTGACGTTCTCGGCCATCGCTTCTGCGTCTTTCGAGACAGCGAACGTGAGGCCGTCATAGTCTTTCACGTCGTCCGTCGCTTCCGGGGCGGCGATGTGGAGACCGAGCGTCGGTCCGCAGCACCCTGCTTCCGTACAAATCCGGACTGATTTCACTTCTTCATCCTCGAGTGCTGTTTTCATAAAATCGATTGCTTCATTCGTGATGTTCATTTGACTTCCTCCTTCAATAGTTGAGATAACGCCGGATAGCCGACCGGCAAGTGTTGTTGCCAAGACAATAGCGTCGGGCGCGGATACGCGTTCACCCGTTCGAGCCAGATCGCCTCACTCGCGACTTTCGCCGTGAGCAGTTTGCTTTCGACGTCGAGCGGTGTGAACGATTGGTTGACGACCCAGGCGAACGGACTGATACCGGCACGTTCCAAGTCGGTGACGAGCCGCTCGGCTTCATACACCGGTGTCGCTTCAGGGAGCGTCGTGATGACGACGTGCGTCTGTTTCGGGTCACGAAGCTTCGGCAACAGTTCGCGGACCGCTTCCGGGACGACACCGGTCGAGCGTTCGAGCTCACGGTGATAGCTCTCGGTCGCGTCGAGCAAGAGCAGTGTATGTCCGGTCGGTGCCGTGTCGATGACGACGAACCGGTCTTTCGCTTTGGCGACTTGACCGGCGAAAGCGCGGAACACCGCGATCTCTTCCGTACACGGCGAACGCAAGTCTTCTTCAAGCATCGCGCGCTGTTCATCGGTCATGTCCCCTGCTTCATGGAACACGTCGGCCCGATAGTTTTCGATTTCGACTTTCGGGTCGATCGCGTCGACCGTGAACGTGGCGGGCACGTCCTCACCGATTGTGAAAGCGACGTGTGCCGCCGGGTCGGTCGTCGTCAAATGGACGGCGTGACCTCGTTCGCTTAAAGCGACGGCGAGGAGTGAGGCGAGCGTCGTCTTGCCGACCCCACCTTTGCCCATCGTCATGATGACGCTCGGACCGTCCGCTTCGATCTCATCGACGAGCGTATCGATCGAACCGTAACGGCTCGCATCATATGTCATATCCGGTACGTCGACCGCCTCCCCGTTCACCCAACGGCGCAGCGCCGGGACGCCGACCAAGTTCTCATAAGCGTATGGGAGCGTGAACGTCTCGAGCGTGTCGACGCCTTGTGGCAAGTTGGCGAGCGCGTCTTGTTGGCGCTCGATGAACCGTCTCGTATAACGGTCCGTGCCTTCCGCCGGATCGACGACACCGTTGATGACGAGCTGCATCCGCTCGATCCCGATGGCGTGGAGTTCCATCGCGGCACGACTCGCCTCGACGAGCGTCGACGTCTCAGGACGGGCGACGAGCAACAGTGTCGTCTCGTCTCCGTTCGAGAGCGTCTCGACCGCCCGTTTATATTGATGTTGCTTGTCTGATAATCCAGCGAGCGGACCGAGGCACGAGACGCCGGTCGTGTTCGTCTCTAAAAATTCGTCCCATGCGCTCGGGAGCGTGAGCAACCGGAGCGTATGCCCGGTCGGTGCCGTGTCGAAGATGACATGGTCGTACGTGTCACGGGCCGTCTCTGACGTCAACAGCTCGGTGAACTGATCGAACGCCGCGATCTCGACCGTACAGGCACCGGACAGTTGCTCTTCCATCGACTGGATGGCGACGTCCGGGAGCACTCCGCGATACGGGCCGACCATGCGTTCCATATACGCTTTTGCCGCTTCTTCCGGGTCGAAGTTCGCAATCAATAGCTCCGTCCCCGGGACTGCTCGCGGTGTCTCGTCAAGTTCCATCTCGAACACGTCTTGCAAATTACTTGCCGGGTCGGTCGAGACGAGCAAGACGCGCTTGCCACGGTCAGCGAGCGTCAAGGCGAGGCTCGAGGCGGTCGACGTCTTCCCGACGCCGCCTTTCCCGGTCAAAAACATGTAACGGGTCGGCTCAATCGTATTAAAATCAAAGCGATTCATCATGACGCGCCTCCTTATTTTTTAAGCGTGATGCGGACTTTCGGTTTCTCGCCGTCTTGTTTCGCGAACGCCGCGACCGGGAGACCGGTCAGTTCAGCAATCTCTTCATTCGTCATGTAGGCGCCGCGTTTGACGATCTCACCATCGATGACGGTGAGCGGGAGCGTGTCGAGCCCTTTCGTGATCTCGGCTTGCACGTTTGCGTTTTCAACGAAACGGTTCGGCTCCGAGGCGAGGTTATAACGCTCAACGTCGAAACCGCGTTGTTTCAACACGTAATGGATCGTCGCGATCCGCGTCAGTTCCGGGTCGATCGACGGCCCGCATAGTCCGGTCGGACAGCACATGGCCGGTTCGAATACTTCAAGTTTCATCGTTTATTCCTCCTTAAATGGCACACTCGGCGTCACAGTCACAGCTCGCATCGATCATCTCGACTTGTCCGAGCAGATCGACGACGATCGAATAGAACGGGCTCGCCTCGTTCAACCGATAATGGATCCATTGCTTGTCCCGGCGCTCGAGCAGCAGTCCCGCTTGCCGCATCATCTTCAAATGCCGGCTGATCGCCGGCTGCGAGATGTCAAAGCAGTCGACGAAGCTACAGGCACACTGTTCCCCGTCCTGCATTTGCTTTAACATCGTCAACCGCGTCGGGTCGGCGAGCACTTTGAGCACTTTACTCAGTTCTTCTGCGGTATGCATCGTCATTCTCCTTTACCCCATGTATAACAAAACCGTTATATAACCTTTACGTTATGAAATTACCACAGTTTTTTGCAAGTTGCAATTGTCTTTTCTGAAAAAGTTCGCTATGATAAAACACGTTGTGCAAATATGTATCGTTTCAACTTATTCCTTCATATAATGACGCATTTGATCTTCGTGAGACTCGGAGGTCAAAATTAAAACTACTATAAAAGAGAGGTGTGTTCTTTTTGGAAAAATTGAATACTGTCAAACAAGAATGGCTCGGTAACGTCCGGGCTGACGTCCTTGCGGGGATCGTCGTCGCGCTCGCTCTCATCCCTGAGGCGATCGCATTCTCACTCATCGCTGGACTGAACCCGATGGTCGGTCTATATGCTTCATTCATTATCGCAATGGTCATCTCGATTGCGGGTGGACGACCAGCAATGATTTCAGCTGCAACCGGAGCCATGGTGCTCCTCGTTGTCGATTTAGTTCGAGATTACGGTCTCCAATATTTATTAGCGGCCGGTATTTTAGCCGGTATTATTCAAATCGTGCTCGGGTTCTTTGGTATAGCGCGTCTTATGAAGTTCATCCCGCGTGCGGTCATGGTCGGCTTCGTTAACGCCCTCGCTATTTTGATCTTCCAAGCCCAGCTTCCACAATTTGAGGGCGAGAGCTGGATCATGTGGGCGATTGTCGCCGCATCACTCGTCATCATCTTCTTGTTCCCACGCATCACGGGCGCGATCCCGGCACCGCTCGTCGCCATCGTCGCGATGACACTCGCTGCTGTCTTTATGGGGCTCGATACGAAAAACATCGGCGACATGGGAACGATCTCAGCAACGTTGCCGGAATTCTTATTCCCTGACGTTCCATTCACGCTCGAGACGTTCATGATCATCTTGCCGTATGCCGCCTCGCTCGCTTTCGTCGGCTTGATCGAGTCGTTGCTCACGGCTCAAATCGTCGATGACATGACAGGAACGGATTCGAACAAGAATCGTGAGTCAAAAGGTCAGGGGATCGCCAACATCATCGCCGGTTTCTTCGGCGCGATGCCAGGTTGTGCGATGATCGGCCAATCGGTCATCAACGTCTCGTCAGGAGCACGTGGTCGTCTATCGACGTTCGTCGCTGGACTCGCGTTGTTCATCATGATCATGACGATGAGCGACATCTTGATGCTCATTCCGGTCGGCGCCCTCGTCGGTGTCATGTTCTTCGTCGCCTATGCGACGTTTGACTGGGGCTCGCTCAAGACGCTCCGGACGGCTCAAAAATCGGATACGGTCGTCATGCTCGTCACCGTGTTCGTCACTGTGCTCACGCACGACTTGTCAATCGGTGTGTTCGCCGGGATTTTAACAGCTGCGATTTTGTTCGCCGCGAAAATCTCGAAAGTCGAACTCGACCGCAACGTCGAAGCCGACCACGCCCACTACGTCGTGAACGGTCAATTGTTCTTCGCATCAACGTCTGAGTTCGTCAACCAATTCGATGTCGAAGAAGATATCGAAGCAGACATCAAACATGTGACGATCAACTTCTCGAACACACACCTTTGGGACGATTCGGCCATCGGCGCCATCGACAAAGTCGTCTTCAAATACCGTGTGCACGGTATCGAGCCAGAACTGTTGAACTTGAACAAAGATTCAGAGAAGCTGCTCAATACGCTCGCGCTTCACTTGAAACAACAAGATGCGGGCATCGGACATTAATTCGGGAGGGATTCACATGACAAAAATCTTCTTAGCCGTTGACGGATCGGACCATTCGATGCGTGCGACCGCGAAAGCGATCGAGCTCGCGAAAGTCTCGAGCGCCAAAATTGATGTCGTTCACGTCGTCAGCTCGAAAGAGTCGAAAGAAAGTGCCCTGCAATCAACAGGCAAGATCGACCTTGAGGCGAAACGGATGCAGCGGATGCAACGTTTCTTCACAGCGATCGAAGCAGCCGGACTCGAGTACGAATATATCGAGCTCCGTGGTGAACCGGACGTCGAGCTCGTCAAGTATGCGAACCATGAACCGTTCGAATACGTCGTCGTCGGCTCGCGCGGCTTGAACACGTTCCAAGAGTTCGTGCTCGGCAGCGTCAGCCATAAGCTCGCCAAACGCGCGCTCGCGCCGGTCGTCATCGTCCGATAATCAGACAGGAAGTGAACCTCAGCGTTCACTTCCTTTTTCTGTATCTCGAATCGACACAATTGCGAATGCGCTTTCATAAAAAATCGCATATACTTGTAGTAGCAAGCGTATAAGAGGAGGCGTTGAAAGAATGGGTAAAATCTTTTTAGCGGCAGATGGCTCGGACCACTCGAGACGGGCTTTAACAAAGGCAATCCAACTCGCAAAAGCGTCAGACGCATCGATTGATATCGTTCACGTCGTCAGTGCGAAAGAATCGAAAGAGGCCGCGCTCAACTCGACCGGCAAGATCGATCTCGAGACGAAACGAAAACGCATGATGCAACCGTTGTTCGATACGATCGAAGCGGAAGGCATCGCCTATGAATATGTCGAACTCCGCGGCGAACCGGACGTCGAGCTCGTCAAATACGCCAATCGCGATCCGTTCGAATACGTCGTCGTCGGCTCGCGCGGCCTCAATACGTTCCAAGAGTTCGTCCTCGGCAGCGTCAGCCATAAACTCGCCAAACGGGCGCAAGCACCGGTCATCATCGTCAAATAAGCCATCCCCTTTCTCGACTCGAGAAAGGGATTTTTTGTGTCTTATACAGGAACAACGTCCTATGTGTGGAATCAACTAGTGTATGCACAGCTAACTAAGGAGGGAAATTTTATGGAAATTATGAACGACCCGGGTACGTTACTATTAATTTTACTGCCTTTATTATTACTTCAGCTGATTCTTCTCGTCGTCGCCATGATCGATTTATTCAAGCGGTCTGAAACGAACGGACCGAAATGGGTGTGGCTCCTCGTCATCGTCTTTATCAACATCCTCGGTCCGATCGTCTATTTCCTCTGGGGACGGACAAAACAGTGAACGCGAGCCATCTCACAAAACGATTCGGCACGTTCACCGCGCTCGATGACGTCAGCTTCTCGCTGCGCCCGGGCTGCACGTCGCTCCTCGGCGAGAACGGGGCCGGCAAGACGACGCTCCTCAACATGATCGCCCGTGTGACGACGACGACGTCCGGACAGATCGAGGGTCACGACACGATCCGGGTCGGTTATTTACCACAACGTCCGGCGCTTTACCCTTCCCTCACACCGGTCGAGACGATTAAATATGCGGCCGACTTGACGGGCACGACCGGCGTCGACGCCTTGAACCTCTTAAAACGCGTCGGCTTAGAACCGGTCGACCGCCCGGCGGCGCACTTGTCAGGCGGGATGCGGCAACGGCTCGGCATCGCCCAAGCGCTCGTCCACGACCCGGAACTATTGTTGCTCGATGAACCGGTGTCGGCGCTCGACCCGCGCGGCCGCCGGGAAGTGCTCGATCTCTTGAGTGACTTGAAGCGTGAGCGGATGATTCTCTATTCGACGCACGTGCTCCCTGACGCCGAGGAGGCGAGCGACTGGGTGCTCCTGCTTCGGCAAGGACGCCTGCTCATGGAAGGCACCGTCACCGATTTGCTCGGGGCCAAATCATCCATCCAACTTCGCCTGTTCGATGACACGACGACAGAAGACGATTGGAACGCGCTCGCGGGTGTCGTCCGTGTCTCGCGGACGGGGACGACATGGACGTTCGAGACGTCCGATAAAACGATGTCCGAGCGGGCGATTCTGCAACGCGTCCTCGCCCAAGGACTGATGATCCAATCGTTCCACGTCGGTCATCCGTCGCTCGAATCACTGTTTTTGGAGGTGAACGCTTAATGCGGACAGCCATCTTTAAACAAGAATGGAAAGAATCGTGGCGCAATAAACGGCTCGTCTGGGTCCCGGTCGCCCTGATGCTGCTCGCGGCGATGCAGCCGCTCACGCTCTACTTCTTACCAGACATTTTAGCGTCAGGCGGTAACTTGCCGGACGGGACCGTCATCGAGATCCCGACGCCGACACCGGCCGAAGTACTCTTATCGGTCAGTGAGCAGCTGCGGCAGATCGGCCTGCTCATCGTCTTGCTGTCGGCGATGCATACGTTCAGCCAAGAACGTACACTCGGTACGCTCGCTTGGCTCAAGTCGCTCAACATTCCGGCTTCTCGCATCGTCATGAGTAAATGGGCACACTACACGTTACTTTCCGCCGTCTCCATCTTGCTCGCCCAAGGCACAGCCGCCTATTATACGGTCATCTTGTTCGACTCGTTCGATGTGACGGACTTTGTCATTTCCACGGGTCTATTGATCGTCCATTTCGTCGTGCAGCTGTCGCTCTTCTTCTTATTCGCCGCGCTGCTCGAGAGCGGGCTCGTCGCCCTCGTCATCACACTCGGTGTCCACTTCGTCTTATCGCTCCTGCTCAGTTGGGTCGATTGGGACTGGTTGCCTTGGAACCTTGGCGGATTGTCGGGTCAAGCGTTAATCGAAGACGTCAGTGTCACGTGGCCGCTCGTCACTAGCATTGTCTTGATCGGACTGGCGTTGGTTATGGCATCCAAGCGTTTATTATTTTTGAGTCGAACGTCCTGATTATTCAATTTTGATGGATAGGTCTTTCATCGATGCGTGTGTCTTTGATTTCCGACGGTGTCTCGCTCGAATCGATCATGGACAAAACCGACGCGATCTTGCCGATCCGCAAAGATTATCTTCTGTATGAATGAAACGAAGGCAGGCTCTTTTGAGTCTGCCCTTATTTGTAATCGAATGGTAATACCCACTATTGCCCTATTCAATATATTATATGGTTATATTATCGGAAAAGGAGACTTCCCTCTTGAAAAAACCAACTACCATCCTCGTATCAAGCGCACTCGCCGCGGCGCTCACGTTCACCCCGTCGACGGCTTCACTCCCGCTCGAACAGGCCACCGTCCAAGCGGCGTATACAGAAACAGCAATCAACACGAAAGGTTCGGTCACGGGCATCAGCCAGCTCCCGGTCCGCAAAACCCCGTCGCTTTCAGCAGCACGACTCGGCTCGATCAAGCGTTACGGCACGATGACCGTTCGGACGTCGTTCACCGTCGGCGGATCAAAGTGGTACAAGATTAAATGGGGGGCTGGGGTCGCCTACGTCCCGGCCGCTTACGTCAAACTATCGACGGCGGAAGTCGCGTTCAAGAAAACGGCTTACGTCGCCCCGTCGAGCGTCTATTTGAAATCACGGCCGCTCACGACGTCTTCGAACGTCGCTTTCCTCCGCCAAGGTGTAAAGCTCGAGACGAGCTCGTACCGTTATACTGGCTCGACACGTTGGTACAAGGTGACGAGTGGGACGAAGACCGGTTACATTATGGCGAAACACGTCACGTTCACCGCTCCCGCGAGCGGCGTCTTGAGCGAGACGAACAAAGAGCGCCAAGCGGCTGGCCTGACAACGCTCGCCGCCTCGAGCGAAGCGAACCGCGTCGCCCAAGTCCGGGCCGATGAGATGGCACGGACCGGTCAATTCTCGCACCAACTCCGTGAGAACGGCAGCCCGGGTGACACGCTCGACGCCTACAACGTCAGCTATCGTGGCTGGGGCGAGAATATTTATATGGGGTCGAGCGACCCTGGCCAAGCGGTCGACGCTTGGATGAACTCGAGCGGGCACCGCGCCAACATCTTGAACGGCCGCTTCACGCATCTCGGGGTCGGCACAGCGAAAAACGCACAAGGCTCGACGATTCATGTCCAAGTGTTTTTGACGAAATGAAAAATGGAGGATCGCCCCATGGCGGTCCTCCATTTTGATTAGCGGCGCTCGTCTTTCAAGCTTTCGAGATCTTGCTGGGCTTGGCCCGTCTTCTCTTTTGCCGTACCTTTGACTTGATCCTTTTGACCTTCACGTTTGAGCGACTGGTTGTCCGACGATTTGCCGACTGCTTCTTTCACTTTTCCGGCCGCTTTATCGATGAATCCGTCGACTTTTTTGTTTAGTCCGTCTTTCATATGAATCTCCTCCTCGTGGTATCGTGTCTAAACAATGTACCACTCTGAAGAAAACTCAAACATAGTGCTCTTTGACGAGCACACGAAACCGCGGCCGGACGGTCAGCTCGATCGTCGTCACGGTCCGGGTCCGGTCCTCGGTCATGACGATTAAAAGCTCCCCATGGTCGCGCCGGTCTTCGAGCACTTCGACTTTGCTGACGGTGCGGAGCAGTTGATAGTAGAGCAGTTCGCCCGTCTCGCCTTTGACGTTCACCTCGAACTCGTGGTAGCTCGGGGAGACTTTAAAATAGAACGACTCTTTCCCATTCGTGAAGCGGAACACCGACTCGTCATAATAAAACGGGAGCGTCGCATCCATCCGCTTCGGCTCGACCGTGCAAAATAACGCCCACGCCATCTCGTCAGGAAATTTTTCACCCGCTTCTCCTTTGTTGAACTGCCACCCTTTCATACTCAATCCCTACTTCCCTCTTTTTATAATTGTCTGAATAATCGGACTATAACAAATTGATTCGCCAACACGTTCAAAATCCCTGCAAACGGGAACAAATCTCTGTATGCTCTTTTTCTGTCCGTCCATCTGAAAGGGGTTGCGTCCACGTGTCCATCATCGCACTCGACCATGTCACGAAGCGTTTCGGGGAGACAATCGCCTTGAACGACTTCTCGCTCCACGTCGAAGCAGGCGAACTGTTCGGTCTGCTCGGTCCGAACGGGGCCGGCAAGACGACCGCCATCTCCGTCATGCTCAACCTATATCCTGCCGACAGTGGTACGATCCGTATCTTTGACCGCGTCATGCCGAAAGACGAACAGGCGATCAAGCAACGCGTCGGCATCGTCCCGCAGCACGTTTCCGTCTATGACCAGCTGACCGTGTTCGAGAACATCCAATTTTTTGCCGAACTTTATGGCTTCAAGCCGGCCGAGGCGAAACAAAAGACCGAGGCCGCCCTCGACTTCGTCGAGCTGACCGCTCACCAAAAGAAACGTCCGCCGGAACTGTCCGGAGGGCTGCTGCGTCGTTTAAATATCGCCTGCGGCATCGTCCATGAACCGGAGCTCATCTTTATGGACGAACCGACCGTCGCCATCGACCCGCAGTCGCGGAACACGATCCTCGAGAACATCCGTGAGTTGAACCGGCGCGGGGCGACGATCATCTATACGTCCCACTACATGGAGGAAGTCGAGATGCTGTGCGACCGCGTCGCCATCGTCGACGAAGGGAAGATCATCGCCGAAGGGACGCAAGACGAGTTGAAAGACCAAGTCATGACGCTCGAGACGGCCCGCATCAAAGTTGATTCCTTGACGCCAGGGCTCATCGAACGGCTCGGCGCACTCAGTCAAGTAAAGAAAGTCGAGTATCATGAGCCGTACATCGAGGTGTCGCTCGAGAAAGACACGCCGCTCGCCCCGCTCCTCGACGTGCTCCACGACGCGAAGGTCCGGTTCACGTCGATCACTGTCGACCGCCCGTCCTTGAATACCGTCTTCCTGGCCTTGACCGGCAAGACGCTAAGGGAGTGACGGTCATGAAGACGTGGACGTTTATCAAATACGATGTCAAACAACAACTGCGCGACCGCTCGACCTTGTTTTGGATGTTGCTGTTCCCGATCATCCTCATTTTCGGTCTCGGCACGATGCTGTCTGCCATTTTCAGTAACGACTTCTCACTCCCGGTCACAGACGTCGCTTATGTCGAGCAGTCGACCGACGACTATCGCGTCCCGCTCGAGACGTTCCTCGCCGACGATGACATCAAGGCGTTCGTCAACCTCGTCCCGTACGACAGCGTCGCCGCTGCCGAACGTGGCGTCAACGACGGCGATGCCGACGTCATCTTGCACCTCGACGGGTCAAACGTACGTCTCTTGTATGAAGAACCGACGACGATCGAGTTCGATGTGCTCGAGGCGGTCATCCGGCAATATACCGACGTCGCCAATCAACAGATCATGCTCGCCGAGTCAGGCGTCGCCGTCCCGTTCGAGCCGGAGACGTTCATCGACAGCGAGAGCGTCGACTTGTCGGGCCGCACCCCGACCTCGCTCGAATACTTCACGGTCACGATTTCGATCATGACCGCCTTGTTCGGCGCCTTCTATATCACGGGCATGCTCAGTGAGGAACAGCCGATGAAAGGCAGCTATCTCCGGATCCAGGCCGCTCCGGTCAAGACAATCGACTACCGGCTCGCCCGCACGGTCAGCCGTTACGTGCTCATCTTTCTACAGCTCGTGCTCGTCTTTTGGTTCAGTCACTTCGTCTACCGAAGCTTCTCGCTCGACTACGTCCACTTCGGACTGTTGTTTCTCGCCTGGGTCGCACTCGCCCTTTACGGCACCACGTTCGGATTTATAATCGCCAGTCTGCCCCGCGTCACGCGCGGCACGAAAGACGCGATCGTCAACGGTAGCGTCGCTATCATCATGATCCTCTCCGGGGGCTACGTGCCTGGATTCGACCAAGTGACGCTGAGCGTCGCACCGTGGGCGAAATACGTGTTCATGCCGATCTTTATGCGCGATGGCATCCTCCAAGTGCTGCTCCGGGGCGGGGACGTCACCTTGTTTTGGCAAGGTCTCGGTTGGCTCGCCCTGCACGTCGCCGTCTTCACCGTGATCAGCCTGCTGTTATGGAAAGGAGTGAGCCGCCGTGGTCTTGTTTAGGCACGTCGCCAAACGGATGCTCCGAAGAAAAGGGTTATGGGTGTTCACGTTCGTTTCCGTCTTCGGATTCGCCCTCGTCCTGTCGTTCCTCAATTCGACGTCTGCTTTGAACGTCTCGATCGGTATTCTCGACCGTGACGGCGGCTCGTTGTCGGGCCGGGTCATCGAAGAGGCGGGCCGGTTCGGTTCGGTGACACCGCTTGAGACGGACGAGGCCGACGAGGCGCTACTCGAAGGACAAGATATCGTCTTAACGATCCCGGACGGTTTTACGGAAGACTTGTTCGCCGGCGACATCCCGCGGCTCTCGTTCAGCGCGACCGAAGGGAGTGACGCCGCCTTGATCGAACAGGCGCTCAACTCCCATCTTTCCCGCGAGCGGCAACTGCTCGTCGCGAGTGAGTTTGACGAAGGGCGATTCCTCGAGTTGGCGGAAGCGGAGACAATGAACGGTTACACGCTCTCGAGCGAGCCGTTCCAAGAGAGCGTCGGCACGACCGCGCGGACACAGGCGTTCCTCGGGCTGTTGTCGTTCGTCATGATGTCGGCGTTCCTCCAATTCATTCCGCTTTTTGTCGCCGACGACCGGGATGAATTGATCTACTCGCGCTTGTTCGCGGCACCGGTCACGCCGCGCCGCTACGTCGGGTCGCTGTTTTTATCATTTTGTGCCGTCGGACTCATCTACGTGCTCATGCTGATCGCCTTTAGCGCCGTCCTCTATCGGCAGGACATCATCGCTCATCTCCCCGTGCTCACGCTATTGTTCACCGTCTACTTGTTCGTCTGTCTCGCGATCGGTTCACTCATCGCGGTCCTCGCGACGAATCGGGACAAGGCGAACATTTGGCAGACGTCGGTCACGATGGCCGCCGCCATCACCGGGGGCGCTTTTATCAGCCTGACGTGGCTCCCGGAATCGCTCCAGCTCGTCGGACGCTTCTTGCCGACCTATTGGTTCAACAGCGGGGTCGCCGACATGTATGACGATCGGTTCCCGACGCTGTCTGTCCTCGTCATGGTCGGTATGGCGCTCGCCGTGTTCGCGGCGACCGTCTTCGCGTTGAAAAAACGACCGCTCACATGACACAAAAAAGAGGCTGGGACATAACTAGCCTGTTTTAAAGCTTTTCAATAAAAAGAGGGGTTCGGTCACCGATTTTCGGTGGCCGGACCCCTTCTTTGCACTTCCCCCGATGCCCACGGCGATGAACTTCCGTAGGTTCACCGCCATGAGGGCGAAGCCGAGCTCGCGTTTCACGCGCTGTTTTCCCCT